>CAXMQC010000104.1:0-4183 GCA_964195285.1 Akkermansiaceae bacterium | reverse complement strand
CTGGTGATCAAGAGAAAGAACGAAAGTCCGTGGGTCATACGGGGTCAAAATAGCGCATGACCATTAACCGCCTCTTACTCAACAGGTTGATTCACGACCGCTCCACGAAGGCGGCGACGACTTTCTTGTCGCCGGCCTTGTCGAACTGGATGGTCAGCTTGTCGCCGTCGACCGAGCGCACCGTGCCCATGCCGAATTTCAGATGGAAGCATCGGTCGCCGGTCTTGAAGCCGTCGGCGTCGTCACCGGTCCGCGCGCCGGTTCCCTCGATCACCGGGCCGGCCGGCGGGGCGCCGCGCCGGGTCGGCGTCCAGCTGCCATGGCTGAAGGCGTCGGACGCGGTGGGCGCCAGATTGCCACCATAGAGGCCGGACTCGCCCGCGGCCTCCACATGGTCCGGCGGCAACTCGTCGATGAAACGCGAGGGGATCGCGCTTTGCCACTGGTTATAGATGCGCCGGTTGGCGGCAAACGAGATACGAACCCGCCGCCGTGCGCGGGTCAGCCCGACATAGGCGAGGCGCCGTTCTTCCTCCAGCCCCGCGGCGCCGGTCTCGTCCATGGCGCGCTGATGCGGGAACAGCCCTTCCTCCCAGCCGGGCAGGAAGACGTTATTGAATTCCAGCCCCTTGGCGGCGTGCAGGGTCATGATGGAGACCTTGTCGGCCTCGGCTCGCTCATCATTTTCCATCACCAGGCTGACATGCTCGAGGAACTCAGGCAAACTTTCCCGTTCGGACATGCCGACGACCAACTCCTTGAGATTGTCCAGCTTGCCGGGCGCTTGCGGGTTCTTGCTGGCGCGCCACATGGCGGTATAGCCGGATTCGTCGAGCACCACGCCGGCCAGTTCCGTATGGGCGAGCGTGTCCGCCTGGTCGCGCCAGCGCGCGAAATCGTCGAGGATGGCGGTGAGGTTGCGTTTGGCGGCGGGTTTCAGCTCGTCCGTGTCCATCAGGCTGTGCGCCGCGGCGGTCAGCGACACCCCGGTCGCCCGGGCCAGGCCATGCAGCGCCTGCAGGGTCGCCGGCCCGACGCCGCGGGTCGGCTTGTTGACGATGCGCTCGAAGGCAAGGTCGTCGTCGGGCTGCTGGATCACCCGGAAATAGGCGATGGCGTCGCGGATTTCCTCGCGCTCGTAGAAGCGCGGACCGCCGATCACGCGATAGGGCAGGCCGAGCGTCAGCATGCGCTCCTCGAATTCGCGGGTCTGGTGCCCGGCGCGCACCAGGATCGCCATCTCGTTCAGCGATTCGCCCTTGTGCTGCAGAGCCTCGATCTCCTCGCCGATCTCGCGAGCCTCGGTCTCGCCATCCCAGACGCCGCGCACCTGCAGTTTTTCGCCCTCGTCCTCCTCGGTCCACAGCGTCTTGCCCAACCGCCCCTCATTATGGCCGATCAGATGCGAGGCGGCGGCCAGGATATGCGGGGTCGAGCGGTAATTGCGCTCCAGCCGGATCACCTTGGCGCCCGGAAAATCCTTCTCGAAACGCAAGATGTTGCCGACTTCGGCGCCGCGCCAGCCATAGATCGACTGGTCGTCGTCGCCGACGCAGCAGATGTTCTTGTTGGTTTGCGCCAGCAGCCGCAGCCACAGATATTGCGACACGTTGGTGTCCTGATACTCGTCGACCAGGATGTACTGAAACTGCTTCTGGTAATCCTCCAGTACTTCCGGGTGCGACTGGAATATATTCAGGCAATGCAGCAGCAGGTCGCCGAAATCGGCGGCATTCAGGACGCTTAGCCGGTCCTGATATTCGGCATAGATTTCCGCCGCCTTGCCGTTGGCGAAATCGCCAGCCTGGGCCGCGGAGATCTTGTCGGGATTCAGCCCGCGGTCCTTCCAGCCCTGGATGATGCCGGCCAGCACCCGCGCCGGCCAGCGTTTCTCGTCGACGTCATGGGCCTGAATGATCTGTTTCAGCAGACGCACCTGGTCGTCGGTATCGAGGATAGTGAAACCGGATTTCAGCCCCGCCAGTTCCGCGTGGCGGCGCAGGATGCGCACGCCCAGCGAATGAAAGGTGCCGAGCCACAGTGCCTCGGACGCCGGGCCGACGAGGCGCGCCACCCGTTCGCGCATTTCGCGCGCCGCCCTGTTGGTGAAGGTGACCGCCAGCACCTGCCAGGGCCGCGCCCGCCCGGTGAACAGCAGATGCGCCAGCCGCGTCGTCAAGACCCGCGTCTTGCCGGTCCCCGCCCCGGCCAGCACCAGCACCGGCCCGTCGAGCGCCTCGGTTGCCTCGAGCTGGGCCTCGTTCAGGTTCGCCAGATAGGGCGGCGGCGCGGCCTGGGCCGCCGGCGCGGGCTCTGCCTGGTCGAGCGAGTCGAGGGGGTCGTCGTAAAGCGGGTCTGACATGCCGCCGTTATACCATCGCCATTCGGTCTGTGGGTTTCGAAAATCGATTGTTTACTGGAAATACGCTCTGCACGGGTTCATCATATGGTCAGATAGTTCGCGGATGGCCCGAATGAAATATTTCCGCAACATATCGATCGTCTTACCGCTGCTGTTTTGCTCCGTCGGGGCGGTCGCAAACGAGGCGCCGACCGTCGAGTCGGTGTTCGCCGCCATCGTCGGCGTGACCGCGGAGATTGCCTCCGACGCCCGCACGGCCAACAGCCTTGGCGTGGTGCGCGACGGGAACGGCGTCGTTATCAGCATGGACGGTCTGGTGCTGACCATTGGTTATCTGATCCTGGAAGCCGAGTGGGTCGTGGTAACAACCTGGGATGGCCGCAAGGTTTCCGCCCATATAGTCGCCTACGACCACGCTACCGGCTTCGGGCTGGTGCGCGCGGAAGAGCCACTCGGCATCGCCCCGATGCCGCTGGGCGACTCGGATCTGGCGACCGCGGGCTTCCAGGCGCTGGCCGCGGGATCGAACGGACCCCGATTCGCCAAGACAACGCAGATCGTTTCCAGACGCACCTTCACCGGTTACTGGGAATATCTGCTGGACGACGCGATCTTCACCATGCCGCCATACGCGGTCTACGGCGGGGCCGCGCTGATCGACCCTCGGGGACGGCTGATCGGCATCGGATCGCTGTTGGTCAACGATGCGGCGGGGCCCGACGAGGTCGGCCTTGGCAATATGTTCGTGCCGATCAATCGTTTGAAACCGATTTTAGGCGAACTCGTCGCCCGCGGGCGGGCCGGCCAGCCGAAACCCTGGCTCGGCCTCTATACCGTCGAGGCACCGGACAACAGCCTATATATCAACCGTGTGGCGGAAGACGGCCCAGCCTCCAAGGCGGGCATCGCGCCGGGCAGCATCTTGTTGGGCCTGGAGGGCCGACCGATCGACGGCCAGGAGGATTTCTATCGCCGTGTCTGGGCCGCGGCGGCGCCGGGCGGCAGTGTGCGGGTCCTTCTGCTCGACCCCACGGGCAGGACGCGCGAAGTCGAAATCGTCACCGCCGACCGTTACGACTGGCTGAACATGACCCCGCGAGAGTAGCCTTGGTATAATTACTCCTCGCCATATTCCTCGGCGCGGGCCTGCATCAGGGCGCGGTCGTAGGCGCGGATCACGTCGCGCTGGCGGACATAACCGGTCAGTCGCTGTTGCTCGCGATCGTCGATCACCGCGACGATGCTCTCCTGGGTGCTGTCCATCAGCGCCATGGCGGCTTCCAGATCGTCCATCTCGGCCAGCACCGGCGGGTGGCTGCGGCAGACATCCTCGGCGTTCAGCAGGCCGTCGAGTTCCGTATCGAAGGCGGAGTCGGCGAGATCGGACAGCATGATGGTGCCGTGCAGGCCGCCATCCTCGTCGATGACAAACAGCTCGCCATAGCCACACCGCAGAAGAGCCTCGCGGATTACCGGCATTGGCGCAGCGGCCGACACGGTCATTTGGTCGTCGCGCATCACATCGCAGACATGGACCGCATGCAGCAGGCCTTTCTCGCGGCCCTTTCGAAGGTTCAATCCGCGCCGGTCCAGCTGCCAGGTGAAGAACGAATAACCGAAGGCCTGCCGGGTGATCAGCGAGGCGACGACGGTGGCGATCATCACCCCGATGGTGAGCTGATAATCGCCGGTCAGTTCGAAGATCATCAGAATGGTCGACAATGGCGCGCCCAGCACCGAGCCAGCCACCGCCCCCATGCCGACGATGGTATAGGCCGCATGGCCGGACGACAGATGCGGGAACACGACGGTCGCCAGCAT
>CAXMQC010000103.1:0-3520 GCA_964195285.1 Akkermansiaceae bacterium | reverse complement strand
GCTATCGACCGACTGGGCCTTCAGCCCGGCATCACACATCGCCTTGTCGGCCTTTGCGTGGCTCATCACCGAAGTCAGGATGAACAGAGCGTTTTCCCATTCACCCTGGTCGATGCGTTTGCCGTCCTTGTCGTGGATGCGGCCGTAATCCGCGTCCATGAAGGCGTAGGAGCCGCACTGAAGCTCGTTGTAAACACCAGAGTGGCCTTCGAAGGAATACGAGCCGGTGCCGCCGCCGCCGACGATATCGCAATCCAGCCCCTGAGCCCTCAGACCCTGCACGGCGTCGGCGACCTGGGCGACCGCGATTTCGATCTTGGCCTTGCGGTCCTCGTAGCTGTCCATGTGCTGCATGGCGCCCTGATAGGCCTGGATGCCGGAGAATTTCAGGCCGTCGGCAGCGTCGATCAGCTTGGCGATGTTGACCACGTCCTGTGTCGAGGTGACGCCACAGCGGCCCGCACCGCAATCGATCTCGACAAGGCACTCGATCTGAGTTCCGTGCCTGACCGCAGCCTCCGACAGGTTAGCGACGTTTTCGGGGTCATCGACACAGCAGAGGGTGCGCGCGCCCAGCTTCGGGATACGGGCCAGACGGTCGATCTTGGCCGGATCGCAAACCTGATTGGAAACCAGCACGTCCTTGATGCCGCCGCGGGCAAAGCTTTCGGCCTCGCTCACCTTCTGGCAACAGACGCCGCAGCTGCCGCCGAGGCGCTCCTGCAACAGGGCCACATCGACTGATTTGTGCATCTTGCCATGTACCCGGTGGCGTACGCCCATTTCCTTGGCAAGGTTGCCCATCTTGGTGATGTTGCGCTCAAGCGCATCCAGGTCCAGGACCAGACAGGGGGTCTGGATATCGGCCTCGTCCATGCCGATGGCGGCGGGGATGTTATAGCCAACCTCGAAGTCTTCAATTTTCATTTGCTGGTTCATTTTCCAAATCTCCCTTTCAGATCAGCCTCACATCCAAGGCAGTTTTTTCAAGTCCACATTGCCGCCGGTAAGTATCACGCCGACACGTTTGCCCGCGAAAATTTCCTTGTTCTTCAGGATCGTCGCCAGCGGCACGGCGCTCGACGGTTCGATCACGATCTTCATGCGCTGCCAGGTGAGGTACATCGCATCGACGATTTCCTCCTCGGTCGCAATCAGAATATCCGTCACATAATTCGAAACGAAGTGCCAGGTCAGTTCCTTCAGCGGCACTTTCAGGCCATCGGCGACAGTCTCGGGCGCATCGTCGGCGATTATGTGCCCGGCCCTGAACGAGCGGGCGGCATCATCGGCGTTCAGCGGCTCGGCGGCGTAGATCTTTGTCTTTGGCGAGATATTGGACAGGGTCAGGCAGGACCCCGACACCATTCCGCCACCACCAATCGGGGCGATCACCGCGTCGATATCGCCGATCTCCTCGACCAGTTCCTTCGAGCAGGTCGCCTGGCCGGCGATCACGCGGGGGTCGTTGTAGGGATGGACGAAATCGGCCCCGGTCTCGGCCAGCACCTCGGCGAACACCGCCTCGCGCGACGATGTGCTCGGCTCGCATTCAACCACCTGGCCGCCATAGCCGCGTACCGCCGCCTTTTTCGCGTCCGGCGCGGTTCTGGGCATGACCACGGTCACGGGAATCCCGCGCCGCCCGGCCGCATAGCTCAGCGACAGGCCGTGATTGCCGGAGGAATGGGTGGCGACACCCTTCGCTGCCATGTCATCGCTCAGGCCAAAGACCGCGTTCGAGGCACCGCGTGCCTTGAATGCGCCGGCCTTCTGGAAGTTCTCGCATTTGAAGAACAGCTCGGCGCCGGTCAGGTTGTTGAAAAAGCTTGAAGTCAGAACCGGCGTCCGATGGATGTAGGGCCTGATCCGCTCATGCGCCTCGGTCACATCATCGTAGGTCGGGATGTACATCTCGGTCCTCATGTCGCTTTCTCACGCCGCTTCAGAATGGGCGGCCCGCTTTGTTCTCCGGTAGTATTCCTGCGCCGCGATGACGCCGGAACCCTGCTCGACCGGATAGTTCAGATCCGCCATCGACATCTCGATCGCCGAAAGCCCCGCCAGCGCCATGACATCCGTCATCGAGCCGAGGTGGCCGATGCGGAACGCCTTGCCCGCCATTTGGCCAAGCCCGACACCAAACGAGACGCCATAGGCATCGAAAGCATGGTTGGTCAGGACATCGCTGTCAAAACCCTCGGGAACATATACGGCGCTGACCGTGTCGGAATAGATGTCCGGGGTTTTGGCGCAAAGGCCAAGCCCCCAGGCACGGACCGCCTCGCGGATGCCCTCGGCAATCCGGTAATGCCTGGCGAAGACATTGTCGAGACCTTCCTCGGACAGCATTTTCAGGCTTTCGCGCAGGCCGTACATGATCTGAAGCGGTGGGGTGTAGGGGAAGCCGCCCTTTGCATTGGCCCCGGCCATATCGCGAAAATCAAAGAAGCAGCGCGGGCATTTGGCGTTTTCCATGGCCGCCAGAGCCTTCTGGCTGACGCCGATGATGGCCATGCCTGCGGCCAGCATGAAGCCTTTCTGCGATCCGGAGATCGCCAGATCGACGCCCCATTCATCCATGCGGAAATCCATCGAGGCAAGCGAACTGACGCAGTCGACATACAGCATCGCCGGGTGATTGCATGCGTCCATCGCCTTGCGAACAGCTGCAATGTCGCTGCGGACGCCGGTCGCGGTCTCGTTATGGGTGACGAGAACCGCTTTGATCTCGTGGTTCTTGTCGGCTGCAAGCCGTTCGCCATAAATGTCGGCCGGCGCGGCCGCGCCCCATTCGCATTCGATGATCTCGACATCCAGATAATGCCGCTGGCAGAGGTCGATCCAGCGATGCGAGAACATGCCGAAGCGCGCGATCAGCACCTTGTCGCCGGGCGACAGGGTATTGGTGATCGCCGCTTCCCAGCCTCCGGTGCCTGTGGAGGGGAAGGTGATGACCTGACCGGTCGTGGTCTTGAAGACCTTTTTCAGATCGCTCAGCAGCGGCGACAGCAACTCGACAAAATCGGGCGCGCGGTGATCAGTTGTCTGGATGCTCATCGCATAACGAAGACGGTCCGGGATATTGGTAGGGCCTGGGATGAAGACGGGGTTCTGGCCGGTCATCGGAATTTCCTCCTGATATCGTGGTTGGGTTCAGGATACAGCATCCGGGGTGAGGTGCAATTTTTCTGAAAAAATATTCCATTTTAGCATGAATTTAAGCATCCTATTGATTTATAATGATTTTGCATTTTTTCAAATCCGCGCTAAATTGGATGATGAAAAATAATTCTGATTCGCATCGACTCGAATCACGGGATTGGAAGTATCGCCATGGCACCACGAGTGGAACCGAAACGGACCCGCGGGCGGCCGCGCTCGATCGAGGGCGGCGGTGTGGTGCAGGCGCTGGACAAGGGGTTGACGCTGCTGCGGGCGCTGGCGCGCGCCGAGCGGGCGACGCTGACCGAAATCGCACTGAGCGCGGGCATGGTTCCGTCGACCGCGCACCGGATGC
>CAXMQC010000102.1:0-5461 GCA_964195285.1 Akkermansiaceae bacterium | reverse complement strand
GCATCCGGCGGCCAGACGCCTTCATTCAACCCGCCCAGGATCGTCAGATCGGCATGCAGCAGCCGAGCTTCCAGCGGTCCCCAAATATGCAGCCGGGGATGCAGCCCATAGCGCGGGCGCAACGTCGCGCCCGATAACAACGTCTCGAACAGGGCCGCATAATCGATGCCCTCGATTTTCTCCATTACCGGCGCGGCCTGGCGCAACTCGGATATCGCGTTGGCCAGCGCCTCGCCATCCTCGCCGGCCCACAGGCGCGCGGACCCCATGTCTCCGTCGGCCGTGGCCAAGGCCTCGGCGGCGGCCATATGGGCCTCGATCAGCGCGCTGAAATCATGGGCGCCGTCTGCCAGTTTGGCCGCCAGTGGCTGCAAACAATGTTCCACCATGTCCAGCAGCGGTTCGAAGGGCGGCGCCTTTTTCGGGTTCGCGGCCAGCAGGTCGCGTAGGCCGTCGATTCCCGGCGCCGGGCGGGGACCGCGCAGGATTTCCTTTTCGAAATCGCGCACTAAAGCCACGAATTGCCCACGCTCCATGCCGCCAGCGGCGATCGGATGTTTCAAGGCGGCGAGCAGGATTACCGGCGCCAGACCCTCGCTTGCCGCACGCGCAATCAGCCGCAGGAATACGGCCGGCGGGGTTTCGGCCAGTGGGCGGCCGGCGGAATCGTCGATCTCGATGCCCCAGCGGCCCAACTCCGCCGTTACCCGGCGCGCCAATCGGCGGTCGGGCGTGACCAGGGCCGCCGTCCGGCCCTCATTTTCCAGCGCATGGCGCAGCATCAACGCGATGACGCCGGCTTCCTCGGCCTCATTGGCGCAATCGACGCGCTGCACGTCATCGAGGGCGGTGGCGGTGACCGGTCCCAGAGCGCGCCAGGCATCGGTGGTTTCGGCCGGGCGCAAGGCTTCGGCCGCCAGATTGCTGCGCTCGGGCGGGCTGGAATGCGCGGCGCCGGACTCCCAGGTGCGAACGGCGTCGACTGGAACATCCAGCCGTTGCAAGAGCCGCAGCATGCCATATTGCGGATGGGTTGGTTCATCCCGGACCGCCCGCCGCGTTGGCTCGTCCATGGCGCTATCCAGGCCGGGCAGAACGATCCGCCCCCGCGGCAGGCCGGCGACGACCTCCAGCAGGTCTGCCGTCGCCGGGACGCTGCCGGTGGAGCCGGCGGCAATCACCGGGGTTTCTGGCGCCGCGCCGCGCCACAGTTCAGCTTGTTTTTCCAACAGCCGGTTGCGCCGGTCCGCCGGGTCTATGCAGTCCTGGTCGGCCAGAACCCCGGGCCAGTAGTCCGTAACGATGGCCAGGAATTTCAACACATCCTGCCAGTGATTGGCAAATTCAGCCGGCGCCAATTCCCGCAGATTGGCGAAATCCAGGCGTTCGGTCTGCACCTGGTCCAGCAACCGCGCCAGTTCGCCGGCCAGCCGCACCGCCTGGTCGGACGAAATGTCGGTATCCGTCTTCCAACTCATGATCATGCGGGTCAACAGCAAGACCCGCCGCATCTCGGGGATTGCCGGCGGCAGGGTCAGGGCCGCGTCGCCGGCCGCCAGATGGAAGGCCAGCGCCTCTTCGTCGACATCGCCCAGCGGCCGGATCGCCGGCAGGATCAACGGCCTGCCCCCGCCGACCCGCAGGAACGCCTCGCCCAGCGCCCGGCAGGCGCGCCGCGTCGGCAGCAGGATAAGACAATCCGCGAGTGCATGCGGCTCACCGCCGGCCTCTGACAGCAGCCCGGCCGCCAGCGTATCCAGGAAGGGCCGGCCCGGCGCGATGGTCAGGATGCGGGCGGCCTCGGTCATTGCCGGGCCTTATTGAAGGCCGCCTCGGCCGCCGCCAATTCCTCCGGCGACCCCACATGGTACCATTCGGCGTCATGGCGCAGCCCATGCAGGCGCCCGGCCTGCTGCGCGCGGTCATACAGGATGTTCAACGAGAACGGTCCCCCCGGCGCGCCCTCGAACAGCCGCGGATGCAGGATCTGGATGCCGCCGAACAGATACGGGGCGGTTTCGCCCTGGACCCGCCGCCGCGCCCGGCCATCCGCTTCCAGATGATAATCGCCCGGATGATCCGCCATGTTGCCGATGATCGCCGCCATCGGCACCATCAGCAACAGGGCGTCCATGGCTGTGCCGTCCCAATGCGCCGTCATGCGGGCGATAGTGGAGGCGGGGCCGTCGCGCCATACGGCATCGGAATTCACCACGAAGAAGGCGTCGTCGCCGAGATGGGGCAGGGCGGCCTTCACACCGCCGCCGGTTTCCAGAAGCCGGTCCTCGGGCGCCAGGGTGATATCGTCACGGCCTTTCAGATGGGCCTCGATCATCTCGCTCTTGTAATGGCTGTTGACGACGAATCCGGTGATGCCGCCGGCCGCCAGATTGTCGAGCGCCCGGTCCAGCAGGCTACGCCCGGCCAACTCGACCAGTGGCTTGGGCCTGTCGTCGGTCAGGGATCGCATGCGTTTGCCCAGCCCGGCCGCCAGCACCATCGCGCGGTCGATCCTCGTCGTGCTCATGCCGTTGCCCCCGGTTGGGGGGTGGCGCGGGTTTCGGGCGGCAATTCGCGTTCGAACCAGTCGCGCAACTCGGCCAGCGCGGGGTGCGCCAGATCGCCTTCCAGCCAACGCCAGACCCTTTGGATATGAGTCAGGTAAGCCGATTTGCCATCCCGCCGGTCCAGCCGCGTGAAGATGCCCAGGATCTTGGCGCTGCGCTGTGCGCCCATGACCGCATAGGACGCCGCAAATGCCGCGCGGTCGAGGTCGGGGAAGGCGTCCAGATAGCGGTCCAGCAGTGTTTCGGCCAGCGCCGGCGGCACGTCCCGCCGGGCGTCCTCGAACAGGGAAACCAGATCGTAGGTCAGGGGTCCCAGACGCGCGTCCTGGAAATCCAGCAGCCCGCAGGCCGCCACACCTGGCCGCTCGGGCAGCCACAACATGTTGTCCACGTGGTAATCGCGCAGCACAAGGGTTGCGGGCACGCCCCGCGCCCCGGCCAGCGCCGCGCGCCACAGTTCGCAATATTCAGCGCGCAGGGCAGCCGGCGTTTCCCGGCCACGGACGGCGGGCATATACCAGTCGGTCAGCAACATGGCCTCGGTCAGGAAGGCCTCGTCGTCGTAGTGCGATAGCGTCTCGATACCGTCGAAGCGGCGGTGTAGGTCCACCAGCAGGTCGAGTGCCAGTTGGTAGAGGGCCGCTTCGTCGCCGTCCTCGGCCAGCAGGCGGTTATAGGTATTGTCGCCCAGATCTTCCAGCAACAGCAGGCCGGCCGCCGCATCCTCGGCCAGGATATCCGGTGCGCTGAACCCCATGCGGCGCAAAATCCGATCGATCTGGATAAAGGGCCGCACGTCTTCCATCGGCGGCGGCGCATCCATCAGGACGGCCTGCCCATCGCCACGGATCAGCCGCTCATAGCGGCGGAACGAGGCGTCGTCCGCCAGGACGCCGCGCGCCGCGTCCCGCCAACCGGCGGTGGCGAGAAAATCGGCGATCAGCGCCTCACGGTCACTCATGGCTCAGTTCCCCGAGCCGCTCTCGCCAGTCTCCACCGCCTGACAGGGTCGCGATCCGCGCCGATTCGCCGTCCGCATATTCCATTCGCACGACCAGCCTGTTGCGCGGCAGGTAGCGGCCCAGCCGGTCCGGCCATTCGATCAACGTGACCGCTTCGGCCATGGCGTCCTCGATTCCCAGCTCGAACACGTCCTCGGGTTTTTCCAGCCGGTAGAGATCGAAATGCCAGATATCGAAATCCGGGGTCTCGTAGGTCTGGACCAGGGTGAAGGTCGGGCTCGGCGTCTCCTCGTCGCCGACCGCCAGCTCGCGGATCAAGGCGCGTGCGAAGGCCGTCTTGCCGGCGCCCAAATCGCCTTCCAATGCCACCATATCGCCGATGCGCAACAAGGGTGCCAACGCCGCCGCAAGCCTGGCGGTGGCGTCAAGGTCGGCAAGCGCGAAACCAAGCTTGCCCGAATCGGCGGCGACAACCATAAGCGGTTTGTAACGAAGCGCCGCTTCCGCGTCAGCGGAAAAATGTGCTAGAGCCTTTAACGGTTATTCGGAATCGCTCTGACGTGGCGATTTCGGTCCGGGGACAGGAGCGGTCCGAAGAGCGTAGCGGGGCTACGGTCGAGGGCCGCGACGCAGCCCCGGGCCGAAATCGCCGTGTCCCAACGGGTTGCCCTCCGTCGGCCATCCGCTGTGTTATCCCGCTTGCCCGATGCGCAAGCATCGTGCCGCGCGGGATGCCTGGCGGAATGGCAGCCGGAGGGCAACAGAGCGGTTCCGAATAACCGTTAAAGGCTCTAAAGCGCAGTGATGGCTACTGACAACAATTGCGACGTTGCGATAATCGGCGCCGGGCCGGTCGGGCTGTTCGCGGTGTTCCAGTTCGGCATGCTGGGCATGAAGGCGCATGTCGTGGACACGCTTGCGGCGGCCGGTGGCCAATGCACGGCGCTCTATCCGGAAAAACCGATCTACGATATCCCCGGTTATCCGCGACTCGACGCCGCCGAGCTTGTCGAGAAACTCAGCGACCAAGCAGCGCCGTTCGACCCGGTCTTTCATCTTGGCCAGCAAGTCGTTGCGCTGAACAAGTCGGGCGATGGCGACCGCTGGCGGCTGGAAACCGCCGACGGGACCGTGATCGAGGCGCGGGTCGTGGTCATTGCGGCCGGCGCCGGCGCCTTCGGCCCGAATCGCCCGCCGCTGCCGGGCATCGAGGATTACGAGGGCAAGAGTGTCCACTACATAGTCCTGCGGCGCCAGGATTTCGCCGGCAAGCGCGTCGTGGTGGCGGGCGGCGGCGACTCGGCGGTCGATTGGGCGATTTCACTGTCGGAGGTTGCGGAAAAGATCAGTATCGTGCATCGCCGGCCCAAGTTCCGGGCTGCCCCGGACAGCGCCAACCGGCTGCGTGCGTTGGCCGACGAGGGCCGAATCGACCTGGTCGTTCCCTATCAACTGGCCGGGCTGGAGGGCGACGGCGAGACTCTGGAGGCGGTCATCGTCGCCGACCTGGACGGCAACAGCAGGCGGGTGGAGGCCGACGCGCTGTTGCCATTCTACGGACTTTCGATGTCGCTCGGCCCGGTCGCCGAATGGGGGCTGGAAGTCGCGCAGCATCATATCGTGGTCGACCAGGAGACTTGCCTCACCAATATCGAGCGGGTCTTCGCCATCGGCGATATCGCGACCTATCCCGGCAAACTGAAACTCATCCTGACCGGATTCGCCGAAGCCGCGGCGGCCGCCCATGCGGCCTGGCCAATGGTATTCGAGGGCCAGGAACTGCATTTCGAATATTCGACGACAAAGGGTGTGCCGGGCCGGGCGTAACAGTCGCGCGTGCAGCGCGGTTCCATCTGGTCGGAAAAGGCTCTAATTAACCTGTTCAGCGCCCAATGCCGGCGTTTCGTTTGCCATTTCCAGGCCTTGCAGCGG
>CAXMQC010000101.1:0-2958 GCA_964195285.1 Akkermansiaceae bacterium | reverse complement strand
AAAAGCGGCGGTCCACGGCATGACACGCTCTTTCGCCAGGGATCTTGGCAAACACAGGATTCGGGTCAATACGGTCGTCCCCGGATGGGTGATGACCGAACGGCAGAAGGCATTATGGGTGACCCCTGAAGCGCTGGAAGAACGAATGGCTAGGCAATGTCTGCCGGACCCGATTGAACCGGTATATCTCGCAAGAATGGTCTTGTTTCTCGCCTCCGACGACGCGGCGATGTGCAGCGCCAACAACTACATGGTGGAAGCCGGATCCATCTGATATTCCACAGCCGATCACCGGCAAATGGAATTCCTGTCCAATCAGGGCGGCGACGTCAGGACGCCTGCTCACCCTTGAAAAACCTGGACAGTGCGTCGGCGCTCTTGGTTACCGCGCCGAGATCCGAACCGACAGCGACGAAGGTGAAACCGGCGTCGAAAAAAGCCTCGGCGTCTTCATACGAAAAGGCCAGGATGCCAGCCGGCTTGCCGACCGACCGGCAGCGTTTCACGGCCTTCAAAATCGCTGCCTCGACGTCCGGATGCTTGGGATTGCCGAGATGGCTCATGTCGGCGGCGAGATCAGACGGGCCAATGAAGATACCGTCGATCCCCTCGACCGCCGCGATTTCCTCGATGCATTCGGCCGCGGCGGCGGTTTCGACCTGCACAAGAACACAGATTTCCTGGTTGGCGCGCTCGAAATAATCGCGCACACGGCCGAAATGATTGCCCCGCTGCGATACCGAAACACCCCTGATACCTTGTGGCGGGTAACGGGTTGCCGCGACCGCCCGGGCCGCTTCCTCGGCGTTCTGCACGAACGGCACCAGGAAGCTGTTGGCGCCGATGTCGAGCAGCCGTTTCATCAGCACCGCGTCATTCCAGGCCGGCCGCACGACCGCGGCCGCCGCGCCGGCCGCCATGCCCTGGAGCTGTTGCATGACGTTGGGCACCTCGTTGGGTGAATGTTCGGTGTCGATAAGCACCCAGTCGAGCCCGGAAAAGGACAGGCTTTCGGCGACAATGTTGCTGCATAACGTGCTCCACATCCCGACCTGCCTGTCGTTCCTGGCGAGGGCCGCCTTGAACTGGTTGGTTTCAAGTTTCATTAGTGAATCTCCGGTTCAGGCACATCTTCCCCGGCTTCCAGGAAATCGAAATCGCAACCCTCGTGGGCCTGTGTCACATGTTGCGAATAGAGGACGCCGAAGCTGCGCCCATAGTGGGGCTTGGGAGCTTTCCATTGGTCGCGCCGGCGCGCCAGCTCGTCGTCGTCGACCAGCAATTCGAGGCGGCGGGCGGAAACATCGAGGTGAATCTCGTCCCCATCGCGGACCAGGGCCAGCGGCCCACCGATGAAGGATTCCGGCGATACGTGCAGCACGCAGGTGCCATAGCTGGTACCGCTCATGCGGGCATCGGAAATGCGCACCATATCGCGGACCCCATCCTTCAGGAGCTTTTTCGGGATCGGCAATTGGCCCCACTCGGGCATGCCCGGTCCCCCCAGGGGGCCGGCATTCTGCAGCACGATAACGGAGTCCTTGGTGCATTCCAGGTCCGGATCGTCGATCCGCGCCGCCATGTCGTTGTAGTCCTTGAAGACGATTGCGGGACCGGTATGGACATGCAGCTGGGGTTCGGCGGCCGACGATTTGATGACCGCTCCATCCGGCGCCAGATTTCCCTTGAGAACGGCGGTGCTGCCTTTGGCGGAAACCGGATTATCAATGCGGCGAATTACGTCGTCATTGAATATTTCCGAGCCGTCGATGTCCTCGCCAAGTGTTTTGCCGCTGACCGTCCGGCAATCCAGGTCAAGCAAATCGCCCATCTCGCTCATCAAGGCGCGCAAGCCGCCGGCGTAATAGAAATCCTCCATCAGGTAATCCCCCGACGGGCGGATATTGGCGAGCACCGGCACATCGCGCGAGATGTCGTCGAATCGCTCAAGCTTGAGGCCGACGCCGGCGCGCCCGGCCATGGCAATCAAGTGAACGACGGCGTTGGTCGATCCGCCAAGCGCCATGTCGACCTTGATGGCGTTCTCAAAGGCGGCTTGGGTCATAAGTTCGCGGGGTTTGATGTCCAGCCACACCATTTCGACGATGCGCCGACCGCTCCTGGAGGCCAAACGGGCATGGTTGGAATCGACGGCCGGGATCGACGAGGCGCCCGGCAGCGACATGCCCAAGGCTTCGGTTGCCGCGGTCATCGTGGAAGCCGTGCCCATGGTCATGCAGGTGCCGGGCGAGCGTGCAATGCCGCCCTCAATCTCTTCCCAGTCCTTGTCCGTGATATTTCCGGCGCGCAGTTCGGCCCAGTACTTCCATGTGTCTGAGCCGGAGCCCAGGGACTCGCCATGCCAGTTGCCGCGCAGCATCGGGCCGGCGGGAACGAAGATGGTCGGCAAATTCATGCTCGCCGCCCCCATCAACATGGCCGGCGTGGTCTTGTCGCAGCCACCCAGCAAAACCGCCCCGTCGATCGGGTGCGCGCGCAGCAATTCCTCGACCTCCATGGCCAGGAAATTGCGGTACAGCATGGTCGTCGGTTTGACGAACGGTTCCGACAGCGACATCGCCGGCAGTTCGACCGGGAAACCACCGGCCTGCCAGACGCCGCGCTTGACCTCCTTGGCGCGCTGGCGCAGATGGGTGTGGCACGGGTTGATTTCGCTCCAGGTGTTGACCACGGCGATCACCGGTTTACCGGCCCAGTCTTCGCTGTCGAACCCCATCTGCCTGGACCGCGAACGATGGCCGAAAGAGCGCATGTCGTTGGCGCCGTACCAACGATGGGAACGCAAATCCTCGGGTTTCTTTTTGGCTGTCATGTACAGATCTTCCGGTTTGACATATCAGGCTTCAATAGTCGGGCGCCTTTGTGCATTCGGGGTGCCAGCGGCCCGCAGATGACCCGCAAGCCCCCTCAGGTTCGATCGCCACCAGCAAGGTCAGG
>CAXMQC010000100.1:0-7486 GCA_964195285.1 Akkermansiaceae bacterium | reverse complement strand
GGCATCGCCTGCACGCCGACGTCCTGCGGCGCGGCCTGGCCGTGGATCACCAGATGGCGGCCGTAGCCGTGCCACACGTCGGGCTGCGCAGACGCAAAGATCAAGGTCACCGTCTGGTCCGGCTGCTTCATCGGCCACGCGAAGCGACCCTGCCGGTCGGCCTGGTAATGACGCGGATGATCCGCGCCTATCGGGACCATACCGGCCATGCCATCGGCTTCAAGCCGGCGGGTGGGATTTCGAAGGCCAAGGACGCGCTGACCTGGCAGACGCTGATGAAAGAAGAACTCGGCCGGCCCTGGCTGGAGCCAGATCTGTTTCGCTTCGGTGCCTCCAGTCTGCTCGGCGATATCGAGCGCCAGCTATCGCACTTCGTTACCGGCCGGTACGCGGCCCTGCACCACCAACCTATCGGATGAGTTAATACCAATGCTCGTTGATAATGATCCATTTGACCTGTTTCCCTTGTCCGCTCGTCAGGAGCGGTTCGCGCCGTGGTATTGCTCACCACAAGCGGATCGCGACGCAGCGAGCGGCCAAGGGAAACCGGCCTTCGATGGCTCGCGGCGGCCCGCCGGATGCGTTGCGGCCTTTGCCCGATGCGGGGGCATCGCGCCGCGGACCGCGCCTGCCCGGCGGGCTGCCGCGAGCCATCAAATGGGTCATTATCAGCGAGCATTGGTATAATGAACGTCGCCGCGATCTTCGAGAGCATGGAATATGGGCCGGCGCCGGAAAGCGACGAGCAGGCCCGCGCTTGGCTGGAAGAACATGGCCGTGCCTTCGGGTTGTTCATCGGCGGCGAGTGGGCCGACGCGGCGTCGGGTGAGAGCTTCGAGACAGCCAACCCGGCAACCGGTGAGGCGTTGGCCCGTATCGCCCAGTCCGGCGCGAGCGATGTCGATGCCGCGGTAGCCGCCGCGCGCAAGGCGCAGCCGGGCTGGAACAAGCTGGGCGGACATGGCCGCGCCCGGCATCTATATGCGCTGGCCCGATTGGTGCAAAAGCATTCCCGCCTGTTCGCCGTTCTCGAATCGATGGACAACGGCAAGCCGGTTCGCGAAAGCCGCGACATCGACGTGCCGCTGGTGGCGCGCCATTTTTATCACCATGCCGGCTGGGCGCAGTTGATGGAGGCTGAACTGGCGGGCTATGGACCCGTTGGCGTCGCCGGCCAGATCATCCCGTGGAATTTCCCGCTGCTGATGCTGGCCTGGAAGATTGCCCCGGCGATCGCCATGGGCAATACCGTGGTGCTGAAACCGGCCGAGTTCACCAGCCTGACCGCACTGCTGTTCGCCGAGCTCTGCCGTGAGGCAGGCCTGCCCAAGGGCGTCGTCAATATCGTGACCGGCGACGGGCGCACCGGCGAGCTGGTCACCCGCCATGATGGAATCGACAAAATAGCGTTTACCGGATCGACCGAGGTCGGGCGCCTAGTGCGCGAAGCGACGGCGGGGACCGCGAAGAAGCTGACGCTGGAGCTGGGCGGCAAATCGCCCTTCGTCGTCTTTGATGACGCCGACCTGGACAGCGCGGTCGAGGGGTTGGTCGACGCCATCTGGTTTAATCAGGGCGAGGTCTGTTGCGCCGGTTCGCGGCTTCTGGTGCAGGAAGGCGTGGCCGATGCATTCCTTGCCAAGGTCAGGGCGCGCATGACGACGCTCCGCGTCGGCGACTCGCTGGACAAGACCATCGATCTCGGGGCGGTCGTGGCGCCGGTGCAGAAGGAACGCATCGAGGCGCTGGTCGCACGTGGTGTCGCGGAGGGCGCCAACCTGTGGCGGCCCGACGTGGCGATGCCGGACAACGGATGTTTCGTTGCCCCGACCCTGTTGAGCGAGGTCGAACCGGCATCGGTGGTGGCGCAGGAGGAGATCTTCGGCCCGGTGCTGGTATCGATGACCTTCCGCACGCCGGCGGATGCGGTCGCACTGGCCAATAACACCCGCTATGGGTTGGCGGCCAGCGTCTGGTCCGAGAATATCAATCTGGCGCTGGACATGGCGGCAAAGCTGCGCAGCGGCGTGGTCTGGGTCAACGCGACCAACCAGTTCGACGCGGCGGCCGGGTTCGGCGGCTGCCGCGAATCCGGTTTTGGTCGCGAGGGCGGTCGTGAAGGTTTGTTCGAATATGTGAAGCCCGATTACGTGAAATCGTTTAAGCCGATTCCGCAACCCAAATCGCCGGAACGGACCGATGCACTGGCGGGTGACGCAGCTGTCGTCGACCGAACCGCCAAGATGTATATCGGCGGCAAACAGGCGCGGCCGGACGGTGGCAACAGCCTGCCCGTCCGGGACCCGAAAGGCAGGCTGATAGCCCATGTCGGCGATGGCAACCGCAAGGATATCCGCAACGCGGTGGAGGCCGCCCTGGCAGCGTCGTCCTGGGGCACCAGCAGCGGCCATCTGCGGGCGCAAATTCTCTATTACGTCGCCGAAAATCTGTCGGCACGTAGCGGTGAATTCGCCGAGCGCATTGAGACCATGACCGGTAAGGGCGGCAGGGATGAGGTCGAGGCCTCGATCCGGCGACTGTTCACCTGGGCGGCCTGGGCCGACAAATATGATGGCGCTGTCCACGACGTGCCTATCCGCGGCGTCGCCATGGCGATGCGCGAACCGGTGGGCATCGTCGGCATTTCCTGCCCGGATCGCCTGCCACTGTTGGGCCTGGTTTCGCTGATGGCGCCGGCCATCGCCATGGGTAACCGGGTGGTGGCGATTCCGTCGCAACCCCATCCGTTGGCCGCCACCGATCTCTATCAGGTGCTGGATACCTCGGACCTGCCGGGCGGCGTGGTCAATATCGTCACCGGCGACCGCGATGGGCTGGCCCGCGTGCTGGCTGATCATGAGGAGGTCGATGCCATCTGGCATTTCGGTTCCGGGGCTAGCTGCGCCGACATCGAGCGCGCGTCCGCCGGCAACCTGAAACGTGTCTGGACCGATCACGGGCTTGACCGCGATTGGTTCGACATACTGCAGGGCGAAGGCCATGAATTTCTGCGCCATGCTACGCATGTGAAGAATGTCTGGATTCCCTATGGGGAATAGGAATTTATCCCCGTCCGGCGTTTCCCCGGGCAATGAAAACACAAAACCAAGAAATGGAGGCGTCATGTTTCGCAAAGCTCTAACCACCATCGCCGGAGCCCTGTTGTTGACTGCCACGGCCGCCGGCGCGGACGAGATCAAACCCGCCGTCGTGTTCGACATGGGCGGCAAGTTCGACAAATCCTTTAACCAGGGCGTCAATGACGGCGTCGTCCGGTTCAACAAGGAAACCGGCATTAAATATCGCGAGTTCGAGGTTACCAACGAGACCCAGCGCGAACAGGCGATTCGCAAGATGGCCCAGCGTGGCGCCGATCCGGTTCTCGGCGTTGGCTTTGCCCAGTCCCCAGCGATCGAGAAGGTCGCCAAGGAATTCCCAAATACGCGTTTCGCCATCATCGACGGTTTCGTCGAGGCGCCCAACGTTCAGGCCATTCTGTTCAACGAGCATGAGGGCTCGTTCCTGGTCGGCATGCTGGCCGCGATGGCTACCAAGAGCGACAAGGTCGGTTTCGTCGGCGGCATGGATATTCCGTTGATCCGCCGCTTCGCCTGCGGTTACGAGCAGGGTGTCATGCATGTCAACGCCAAGGCCGAGGTGATCCAGAACATGACCGGATCGACCCCGTCGGCCTGGAATGATCCGGGCCGCGGCGCAGAGTTGACCCGCAGCCAGTTCGACCGCGGCGTGGATGTCGTCTACGCGGCCGCCGGCGGCACCGGTGTCGGCGTCTACCAGGCCGCGAAGGACGCGGGCAAACTGGCCATCGGCGTCGATTCCAACCAGAACTACCTGCATCCGGGCACCATGCTGACATCGATGCTCAAACGGGTCGACGTCGCCGCCTACACAACCTTCATGGAGGCCAAGAACGGTACTTGGAAAGGCGGCATCAAGGTTCTCGGGCTGGCCGATGACGGTGTTGGATGGTCGCTGGACGAGCATAACGCGGCACTGATCACCGACGAGATGAAGAAGGCGGTCGAAATGGCGCGCGCCGACATCATCGCCGGCAAGATCAAGGTCCACGACTATATGGCTGACAGTAGCTGCACCTACTAAGCGGATTACGTCCGCATGACGAATGGCGATACGGCAACGGGGAACGGGGCGGCGGTGACCGCGCCGTCCCCACCGCCGGCTATTGAATTCAGGGACATCAGCAAGGCGTTTGGCGAGGTTCAGGCTAACCGCGCGGTAAAACTCGACGTCCCCAAAGGCGAAATTCATGGCATCGTCGGCGAAAACGGGGCCGGAAAATCGACACTGATGAGCATCTTGTACGGATTCTACGAGGCCGATTCCGGTGTAATTCTGGTCGATGGAAAGCCGGGCAGTATCCGATCTTCGCGTGACGCTATCGACCATGGAATCGGCATGGTCCACCAGCATTTCATGCTGGTCAATAATTTCACCGTGCTCGAGAATGTCGTGCTGGGGGCCGAGGAAGGGCCGCTGATCGAATCCTCGATCGACAAGGCGCGGGCCGACCTGGCCCGGCTGGAAGAGGAATATGATCTCAAGGTCGACGAGGACGCCATTGCGAGTGACCTGCCGGTTGGCCAGTTGCAGCGCGTGGAAATTCTGAAGGCTCTGTTCCGCGGCGCCGAAGTGCTGGTGCTGGACGAGCCCACCGGTGTCCTGACCCCCCAGGAAGCAAGACAGCTTTTTCGTATCCTTCGGGCGCTGACCGAACGCGGGACAACCGTCATCCTGATCACCCACAAGCTGCGGGAGATTATGGCGGTAACCGATTCAGTATCGGTGATGCGTGCGGGCGAGATTGTGGCGGTGCGCCGCACCGAGGATACCAGCGAGGAAGAGCTCGCGGAACTGATGGTCGGCAGGAAAGTCCGCACGGGCAAGCGCGGCGAGGCGCGTGCGCCCGGCGAGGTGGCGCTGAAGGTGGAAGGGCTCACGGTCCGCGACGCGCAGGACGTGGCACGTGTCGACAATGTCAGTTTCAAGATTAGGGCTGGCGAAATCGTTTGCATCGCCGGTGTCTCGGGTAACGGGCAGAGCGAACTGTTGCAGGCGCTGGCCGGGATCCTGCCGGTGGATAACGGGGAGTTCGAGGCGATGGGCCGCCGTTTTTCGCCGACCCATCGCGCGAATCCGAAAGTCATGCGGGAGTTGGGAATCGCGCATGTCCTGGAGGACCGTATCAAGATGGGCCTCATCAGGGATTTCTTCGCCATAGAGTCCGCCATCCTGGGCTATCAGCGCGATCCGTCTTTCCTGAACCGTATTCTCTACCGGATGGATCGCTTGTCCGGACATTGCCGCGAACTGATGGAAAATTTCGACGTGCGGCCGCGCGATCCCAACCTTCGTTCGGCCAATCTTTCCGGCGGCAACCAGCAGAAATTGATCCTGGCGCGCGAATTGGAGCGCCGCCCCGATATCCTGCTGGTCGGCCAGCCAACGCGTGGCGTCGATATCGGCGCCATCGAGTTCATTCACCAGGAACTGCGCCAATATCGCGACGCCGGATGCGCGATTCTGCTGGTCTCGGTCGAGCTCGACGAAGTCATGTCGCTCGCCGACCGTGTTCTGGTGATGTTCGAGGGCCGTGTCGTCGGCGAGGTCGACGGCCGCACGGCCGACGAGCGCACGCTTGGCCTGATGATGGCCAACGCCCATGAAGGCGCCTCCGACAGGGTAGGGGGGGACGTACGTTCATGAGTTCGTCCGCGCCCTATGTGCCGTTGCCGCGCTGGGTCGATGTCGGCGTCCTGCCCGCGATCAATCTGTGCATGGCGCTGATCGCGTCGGGACTGGTCGTCCTGCTGGTCGGCGAGAACCCGTTCGAGGCCGTGCGGTGGCTGCTGATCGGCGCATTTGGTTATGAGGAAGCGCTGGGCTATACGCTCTATTACACGACCAACTTCATTTTCACCGGGCTCGCGGTCGCCGTAGCCTTCCACGCCGGCCTGTTCAATATCGGCGGCGAGGGGCAGGCTTATATCGGCGGGCTGGGGGTAGGGCTGGCCTTCCTGGCATTCGACTCAATCCTGCCGGGATGGCTGCTGGTGCCCGTCGGTATAGCTGCGTCGGGGCTGTTTGGGGCGGCCTGGGCCTTCATCCCGGCCTGGCTGCAGGCCTATCGTGGCAGCCATATCGTTATCACCACCATCATGTTCAATTTCATCGCCTCGGCGCTGATGGTCTATCTGCTGGTCAACATCCTGATCATGCCGGGCCAGATGTCGCCCGAGACGCGACCCTTCGCCGAAGCCGCCCTGTTGCCGCAGATGCATGAAGTTCTGGCATGGTTCGGAATCGAGACGGCGCGGTCGCCGCTGAACCTGTCCCTGATACTGGCGTTGCTGGCGTCGGTCGGGGTCTGGGCCTTCCTGTGGCGCACGCCGTGGGGATACGAGCTGCGCGCCGCCGGGCATAATCCGCATGCGGCGGTCTATGCCGGCATTCGCACGCGCCGGCTGATCGTAACCACCATGTGTATCTCCGGCATGCTTGCAGGCCTGGTTGCCGTGAACGAGGTCATGGGGGTGCAACATCGGCTGATCCTGAATTTCACTGCCGGTAATGGCTTCGCCGGGATCGCCGTCGCCTTGATGGGACGAAATCATCCTGTGGGCATCATCCTGGCAAGTTTCCTGTTTGGCGTGCTCTACCAGGGTGGTGCGGAACTGGCCTTCGAGCTGCCACGTATCAGCCGCGAGATGACGACGGCGATCCAGGGGCTGATCATTCTGTTTTCCGGTGCCCTGGCCTTTATGATGCGTGGCGTGCTGGAACGCGCCTGGCGCCGGCTGGCGCTGCTTATCGGGGCCGCCGCGGGTCCGGCGAAGGGCGAAGATCATGGGTGATATATTCGTCGTGTTCCTGGCGGTCGGGGATGCGACGTTGCGCGTGGCCACGCCGCTGATCTTTTGCGCCATGGCGGGCCTGTTCTCGGAACGCTCCGGCGTCATCGACATCTCGCTGGAAGGCAAGCTGTTGGCTTCGGCCTTCGCCGCCGGCTGTATCGCGGCGATTACCGGATCGGCCTGGCTGGCGCTGATGGCCGGCATCGCGGTGTCGGTGTCGCTGGCCGCCATCCATGCCTTCGCCTGCGTGACCCACCGCGGCAATCAGGTGGTCAGCGCGGTTGCCATCAATTTTATGGTGTCGGGCCTTACTGTGGTATTGGGCAACGCCTGGTTCGGGCAGGGCGGGCAGACCCCCAGCCTCGGCGCCGATGCCCGCTTCATGCCGATTACCCTGCCGTTCGCCGATTCGATCGGTTCGGTGCCAGTTTTAGGGCCGCTCTATGCGGAGCTGATCAGCGGCCATAACCTGTTGGTCTATGTGGCGCTGGCCGCGGTGCCACTCACCTGGTGGGTGGTCTACAGTACGCGATTCGGTCTGCGCCTGCGCGCGGTTGGCGAAAACCCGCATGCGGTGGATACCGCCGGCATTT
>CAXMQC010000099.1:0-1895 GCA_964195285.1 Akkermansiaceae bacterium | reverse complement strand
GGCATTGTCATCTATGGACGCCCCCTGATTGCCAGTGGTTTTGATGGCCTTGTCACAAACTCGATCACGTTACGGATCACGCTCAGTGTAGCAAGCCGTCAGCGATTGCCTCCGGCGTCAACTACGAACCAATTAGGACCTACGGACCTGAATGTCCGTTCCGGGTCATAAACGGCCATCCCGCGCGACCATTACCCAGGTCTGCTTTGTGGCGTAGAGCGGACAAGATCGCGATCAAGCGGAACCGCCTTTCCAGTCGCCACGGCATCTGCCGGCCGGACCCAGGCCGGCGTGCGGACCGAACATGACACCACCATATGCGCGTGAATATGCCTCTATATTGATCAAATATTAACCATGCCTAAATTCAGTTCATTTCGATGTGGAATGATCTGTGGATAACCTCCCCCTTTCATCAAGTCCCCGTAACACTCGCACGCTTGCGCGTCGCGATCTATAGTCTGGCGAACGATGTTCCAATCCACCTATCGGGGAGACCACTGCCATGCGTTCGGAAAAAATCACCTTCGCTGGCTCGCTGGGCGAGCCACTCGCGGCTCGGCTGGATTTGCCGGACGGCGCGGTGCGGGCATGTGCGCTGTTCGCGCATTGTTTTACCTGCTCGAAGGATACGCTGGCGGCGGCCCGGATTGCCGGCGCGCTTGCCGAGCAGGGCATTGCGGTGTTGCGCTTCGATTTCACAGGGCTGGGCGGCAGCGGCGGCGATTTCGCCAATACCGATTTTTCCTCCAATGTCGGCGACCTGGTAAAGGCGGCCGATTATCTTCGAACCGAACATGGCGCGCCGGCTTTGTTGATCGGGCATAGCCTGGGCGGGGCGGCGGTACTGGCGGCGGCCGGCGAAATTCCGGAAATCAAGGCAGTGGCGACCATCGGCGCGCCGGCCGACCCGGCCCATGTCGCCCATAATTTCGCCGCCGCGCGGCCGGAGATCGAGGCCAAGGGCGAGGCCGAGGTCGAGATCGTCGGGCGCAAATTCCGCATCCGCAAGGGCTTCCTCGACGATATCGAGGGCCAGAAGCTGGAGCGTGCGATCGGCGGCCTGCGCCGGGCGCTGCTGGTATTCCACGCGCCCAAAGACACGGTCGTCGGCATCGAAAACGCCGAGCAGATCTACCGGGCGGCGAAACATCCCAAGAGCTTCGTCTCGCTCGACGATGCCGACCATATGCTGGGCCGCAAGGCGGACGCCGCCTGGGTCGCCGAAATATTGTCGGCCTGGGCCGCGCGCTATGTCGGCGGCGGGGCGGCGGCCGAGGCGCCGGTGGCGGCGCTCGAGGACGGGCTGGTCGTGGTCGAGGAGACCGGCGAGGGCCGCTTCACACAGCTTGTGCGCGCCGGCCGCCATGTGCTGACGGCCGACGAGCCGCGCGCGGTCGGCGGCAACGACCGTGGTCCCGGCCCCTACGATTACCTGCTGGCGGGGCTTGGCGCCTGCACATCGATGACCGTGCGGATGTATGCCGAACGCAAGGGCTGGTCGCTGGGCCGGGTTGCGGTACATTTGCGCCACGACAGGATCTACGCCGAGGACTGCGCCGACTGCGAGACCAAGGAAGGCAAGCTCGACGAGATCACTCGGGAGATCGAAATTCGGGGTCAGTTGGACGACCAGCAACGCCAGAAGCTGGTGGAAATAGCCGATAAATGCCCGGTCCACCGCACCCTGACCACCGAGACCAAGATCCGGACCCGGGCGGCGGGATGATGCGCTGAGAGCTATCTGGACCGACGATCCCGATAAACGGCCAGCCCCCGCCATTTCCGACAATCGACTCCCCGAACCCTGGATTCCAGGGAGATACTTTATTCTGCCGGCGGCCTCGCCTGCGGCGCGATCATGCTTTCGGCGAAGTTCCATGTCGGAATAGCCG
>CAXMQC010000098.1:0-8899 GCA_964195285.1 Akkermansiaceae bacterium | reverse complement strand
CGGGATTATCGGTGACCGGCAGCGTATCACCATGGCGTTTGAGGAATGTCTCCAGGTTGGGAACGCGCCGGTGGTCGATATTCGGATCGGGCTGGCTGAGGTCCCATATGTTCGGATAAATGTGGAAGGCCTGCCTCATATCTTCATGGACGCGCCGTTGCAGATCGATCCCCAGACCGGCGCGATAGGCACGGATGACAACATCGGTGCAGACGCCGATATTTGCCGGCACGTCACCCATTGGGTAGGCGATGCCGCGGTAGGATCCGTCATAGGTTACCCTGTGCCGGGTGCGTTCGGTTGCCGCCGCTACCAGTTTGGCGGCCAACCCGTTGTGCGGCGTACTTTGCTGCGCACCGGCCACATCCGCCCACAACATCCCGGCCAGAACGGCCAACGACAAAACCAGCCCATGGGCCGGGATCATTCTCGCCATCCCTTCCTCCAGACAGAGCGGTTTCAAATAACCGGAAAAGGCTCTAGACCGAAAATATGGCGAAACCGCGATCAGGCCTCGCAGGCGGGGGCAAAGCCGCGTTTTTCGAAATATTGCTGGTGGTGCTCCTCGGCCCGCCAAAAGGCGCCGGCCGGCAAGATCTCGGTGACCACGGGGTCGTCATATCGGCCGGACTGTTCCAGCCTTACCCGCGAGATGATCGCCGCCCGCTCCTGATCGCCGTCATGGGCGAAAATCGCCGAGCGGTATTGCGGACCGGCAAAGGGGCCCTGGCGGTCCAGCTGGGTCGGATCGTGCAGCGCCCAAAACGCGTTCAGCAGCTCGTCGTAAGTCACGCTCGACGGGTCGAACCGGATGCGCACCGATTCCGCATGGCCGGTGTCGCCAAGGCGGATATGTTCCGACGTGACGTTGGGCACATGCCCGCCTGTATAACCGACATCCGTGCCAAGGACGCCGGGGATCAGGCGGAATGCGGCCTCGACGCTCCGGAAGCATCCGGCCGCGAAGGTCGCGGTGGCCATAGCCTTGTCCTCTCATCCGGTCCAAAGAGGGAGGTTAGCACGGATTCCGCCCACGGCAATGGCGCATCCCCGCCATAGCTACGAATCGGGCCGATTCTTTTTCTCACGCTCACAATTCGCGGCGCGCTCCATGGCGGCGCAGACGGCGGACTGGTCCTCGTCGCCATGCCCCTGGGCAACCGCGGCGTAATAGGTCTGCAGGGCGGCATGGTAGATCGGTGTTGGAACCAGGCTTTGCGCCGCATGCTCGGCAATCAGCCGCGAATCCTTTAGCGGGATCGAAAAATTCATGCCTTCCTTTCGGTACTCGTTCTCCACCATCAGGCCGCCGCGCACCTCGAACATGGCCGACGACGAGCCGCTGCCGCTGATCGCCTCATGGATCAGTCGCGGATCGAGGCCGGACCTCATGCCCAGCACCATGACCTCGGCCGCCACGCTGTTATGCACCAGGTTCAGGATGTTACCGCAGAATTTCATCTTCATCCCGCAACCGAAATCGCCGACATGCAGGGCGCGGTTGGCAAACCCGCGGACGACCGGCTCGACCCGCTCCCAGGCCACCTTGTCGCCGCTGCCAAACGCGGTGAGTTTGCGTTGCAGCGCCATGATGCGGTTGCCGCTGACCGGGCAATCCAGCAGGATTTTCCCCGCCTCGGCCAGCACGTCACGCGCCGCCTTTTTTTCGGCGATCGCGAAGGTGGACAGTTCCACGACAATCTGCCCTGCCGCGCCGCCCCGGATCAGCCCGTCGGCCCCACCGACCACATGGCGCAATGATTCCGCCGTGGGCAGGCAGAGAAACACCAGGTCCGACCGGTCCGCGGTTTCGCGTGGCGTGGCGGCCGATTCGCCCCCGGCTTCGCGCAGGGCGGCAATATGCGCCTCGTCGGTGTCGCAACCGACAACCTGGTAGCCGCTCTCCAGCAAATTGCCCGCTATCGCCGATCCCAACACCCCAAGCCCAATGAAACCAACAGTTTCGCTCATCAATCCATCCCTCCGATATGGGGGCCGTTCTATCGGGCCCCGCTCTGTTTGTGTTATTTCATGCGCGAGAGTGTAGCGGATGCGCTTGCTGCGGCAAGATTTGTGCAGATTGGGCAATTGGCCTCTTGATTTTCATGGTTAATAGACCGATTGATTTATAGGACAGCCCGACCAACTGGAGAATAACCCGTGACAGGAAAAAGACGTGGCGTCGCCGGGTACGGAATCATCGCCATGGGGGCCGTGTCGCTTGCCGCCTGCAGCAGCCCGGAAGTCAGCGACTCGCTTTATCGCGACAGCGAGGTCGGTTCGTCCAAGACCGTCGTCCGCTGCCGTGTGCTGGAAGTTCGCGAGGTCGCCATCCGCGAGGACGACGCCCCGGAAAAGGGCGAAGCCGTCGGCGCCATCCTCGGCGGTATCGCCGGCGCCATCATCGGCAGCCAGATCGGCGGCGGCAAGGGCCAGATGCTGGCCACCGAGGCCGGCGTGGTCGCAGGCGTGGTCGCCGGTGGTGCCGGCGGCCGCCAGGCCGCCGACCAGTTGAGCGAACGCATGGGCCTGGAATATTCGGTCATCCTGGAAAACGGCGAGGAACATACGCTGGTCCAGGATTTTCTGGAAGGCGACCGCGTCGTCAATGCCGGCCAAACTTGCCGCATGCAGACCGAAAATGATGGCAAGAACCGCATCCTGCCCGCCGAACAGCTGCCCGAGCAGATCAACGCGCCGACGACAACGACGGTAGAGTAGTAACCTGGATAATGGCGAACGTTCACCACACCACCCCGGGCGGCCGTTCGCCGTGGCATCGTGAAATCTATGATCTGTGTGAATCCAAGTATCTTCTGACTTTTTCCAGGACCGGCAAGGCGGAAGCAAATTCCTTATCCGAGAGTTCCCTCGAAAGGTCAGCCAATAACGGGCTGATGCTTTCCACACAACGTAGCCGCATTTTCCGGCCAGCCTCTGTGAGGTCGACGAGCTTACCCCGCCCGTCACGTGGATCGGCCAGGACCCTAATGAGGCCACGTTTCTCAAGACGCTGCAGCGTATTTGTCATTGCCCCCTTGGTCACCTGGAAGGCGCGAGCAAGCCGCACGGGGCTCCACTCCCCACCCAGACGCACCAAGTGGTTCAGCACGCTAAACTGAGAAATCTTAAGGCCATCGGGCAAACCGCGTTCCAGTCGATTGCGGGCCAATTGTTCGATTATTCCAATTTCGGTGAAAAACCGAAACGCAATCGGGTCTTTGGTCGGTTCCACCGTCAGCTTTCCTTCACTCGCGTCTCAAGCGACCAGCGCGGGGCAGGACCGGTATCGTCGGCATAACCGAGCCGGGCCAGCATTTGCACTCTTTCGCCAGGTTGGTCGGTCAGTCTGTCATGGACTGTCTCGTAGTAAGGCAGCATGGCGGTGTATTCCTGTAACGCCTGGCTCATCGGCTGCATGGCGAGGCCATCGGCGGCGACCTGAAGCGCAACCCGCATATAACCCCGACCGGCTTCGAGCTGCGCCGTGCGGTCGTTGCCCATGGTATTGATCCATACAAAACCCATTGACGTCATCGCCCCTTCATCGATCATATCGAGGCCAATTTGATAGGCGCTCGACGCCGGATCGGCAAGACTATCGCGGGTCAATACGCCGGCCAGGTTCAAGGCTTCCAGGAACGCGCCTCCCAAGGCGATACCATCGGGATTGGTCTCGATTTCCCGACGTCCTATGCGCATCAGATCAATACTTTCCTGATAGGCTTCGGGTGTCCGAACCTCGGCCATCATTGCATCTCTCGTGAGGGCCCTCAGGTCTTTCAACAGCTCACCGCCGTTTGTCGTGTCGACCCGGACGCTGTCGACGGCCGCACCGCGCAAACGCCGCAGAAGATCGTCTCCAATGGGGCGCTTCGTGTCATAGGCGTTCCGATTGGTATGGCGATTCAAGGTATTGGCAAACAGCGGATCTTCCGCCAATCCGTTTTGCTTCTTGAGCGATAGATTGGCAACCGGCCGCTGGTCCAGCTCATCGACCGATTCCCCGTTGGGAAAATACCGAATGTCGGCGCGATACCCATGATCCGCCGCCGCGATCGAAAACAATTCGAGGAAGCATCCCAGTCCGATCACGATTTGCCTGCTGAAGGGATCCGTTGCCGGAAGCAGCCTGTCGAGATCACAGGTCAACACTGCCTCGGTCTCACTTTTCAAGTCGACGATCCACGGCTGGCGATTATGCGGGTTGGGCGCCAGAATGGCGTAAGACAGGGCTCGCCTCATGGGATCGGAATATATCGATCCCGCGTTTTTCCAGGGTTTGAGAGCGACCTTCGGGGTGCGCGTTGCGACAAAACCCACGCCGCCCGCGGCAATGATGACACCGGCTGACCCCACGATCTTCAAGAATTTGCGTCTGTACATGCCATCCCTCCATCGGAAGCAATAAGATAGTTCAACGTTAAACATATTATAGTTTAACGTTGAACTAATCAAGCGAAAAATAAATGCGGCCGCCTAATGAATGCGCGCTGATGCCGATGTGGTATGTATGCCGGTGTGCAATCCGATCTGTGAGGTGGCGATATGGCGAGCGATGGTGCGGGCGACAGCCCGACGATCGAATGCAAGGAAAACGGCCCCTATATCGTAAGGGGCCTAAATGGTTTGACCGGGCCGGCCGGCGAACCCGTTCAGGCCAAGCCGGTGATGGCGCTGTGCCGTTGCGGCGGCTCGGCCAGCAAACCGTATTGCGATGGCACCCACGCAAAAATCGGATTTTCCGGGGAGCGCCTCACCGACGGGTCGGATGACCGGCGCGATACGTATGCCGGCAAAGTGATCACCATTCACGACAACCGCGGACTCTGTTCCCACGCCGGGATATGCACCGACAGGCTGGCGGCGGTCTGGCGCCTGGACAAAGAACCACGGATCGACCCCGATGGCGCATCGGCCGAGGCGATTATCGGGGTAGTTCAGGCCTGCCCCTCGGGTGCGCTCGGCTATTCAATTGGCGATAAGGAAGCCGCCGCACCGGACCACGAGCCGGCGATCACGGTCTCAAAAGACGGCCCGTACCATGTGACCGGTGGCATAGCACTTGCGGACGCCACCCAGGGCGCGATCGGCTCGCGCACGCGTTACACACTGTGCCGCTGTGGCGCGTCGAAGAACAAGCCTTACTGCGACGGTTCGCACTGGGATGCCGGCTTCAAGGACCCGGCGGAATAAGCGTGGCCGTCGCGGACGATCCAGCCCGCCCGCCGGTCGGCCCGCTCTATTTGCGCTTGTCGCCCGGTGCGCGGTAGAGGGCAAACGCGCAAAATGGCGCATGTTCCGGAACGCGCCGGTCGGTAACGGCGCAATATTCCCGGGCATCGGCAGCCGACAGAAACAAGCCGAACTCATTGAGCCTATCTCGCCAGTCCCGGCTTAGTTGCTGCATCTCGCCTGAAGCAGTTCCACAATTGCTGAGGCCACTGATCCAGCCGAAATCGCACACATCGTAGCCGAGAAGAATCCAGTCGGCGGGGCGAGTCTGGATTGGAACCTCCGTGTCGAAGCTGGGCCACGGCGCAGTATCCGACTCCGGTTGTGTGTCGCCGACCATCTCCAAGGCGACCGGCACGCCGCACGCGCCGGTCGACGCTTTTTCCTGGAAGACCACCAGCATTTCATCCAGTTCCGGCCACAGATCCATGAACGTATCGTAACGCCGGTTAACGGGTTCGGCGACGATGGTTGGCGGACGATCGGGCCACCAGTCTTCAATGCCAGGCACTTGGATCTCTCGAGGACTTTCGAAAACCGATGGCCACACCAAGGGATCGAATGACAATGGCCATTCGATATCCGGCCGCAATAGATGGTTTTCTCGGCGGTCGGCGTTCCAATACGCCGGAAGATAGGCGTCGGCGCAAAGCCGGATATCGTAACCTATTGGGAACGCTGGCAACAAACCTACTCCGCCGCCTTCGATACCAGCCGCACGCCGTTGCGCCCGATCAGCGCGGCGGCGCAGGCGTCCAGGATGGCGTCGGCGTCGATGCGGTATATCGCGAACAGGTCGGGCAGGTTGCCGGACTGGCCGAAATGCTCGACGCCCAGCGGCTTGACGCGGTGGCCCAGCACGCCGCCGATCCAGGACAGGGCTTCGGGATGGCCGTCGGTGACGGTGACGATGCCGGCGTCCGGGGCCAGCGGCTCCAGCAGGCGTTCCACATGGCAGCGCGCGCCCAGCCCCTCGCCATGCTGACGGGCACGTTCGGCGGCGTGCCAGCCGGCCGACAGCCGGTCGGCCGAGGTCACGGCCAGCAGGCCGGCGCCGGGCGCATCCTCGATCAGCTGTTCCCAGGCGTCCAGCGCCTCTGGCGCGACCGCGCCGGTATAGGCGATGGCGATCTCGGCGCCCGGCGCCGGCTCGTGGATCCAGTAACCGCCGGCTATGATGCCGTGGCGCGTGGCGGCGTCGATCTCGCGTTTCGGCTGCGCGACCGGCCGGGTCGACAGGCGCAGATAGACGGCGCCGCCCTCGACGTCGCGCAGCCATTCGATTTCCGATTCACCGGAACCGTCGCGCTGCACATAATCGAAAGCCCATTCCATGATGGTCGCCAACTCGTCGGCATAGGATGGCTCGAAGGCCGCCAGCCCGTCCTGGGCGATGCCGATCAGCGGCGACGAGACCGACTGGTGGGCGCCGCCCTCGGGCGCCAGGGCAATGCCCGACGGCGTGCCCACGACGATGAAACGCGCATCCATGTAACAGGCGTAGTTCAGCGCATCGAGCCCGCGCGCGACGAACGGATCATAGAGCGTGCCGACCGGGATGACCCGCGCACCGAACAATTGCTCGCTGATCCCCGCCGCCGCCAGCATCAGGAACAGATTGTTCTCGGCGATGCCCAGTTCGATATGCTGGCCGGCCGGCCCCTGGTCCCATTTCAGGGGCGAGGCGATGGAGGCCTCGCGGAAGGCATCGGGCTTGTCGTCGCGGTGGAACACGCCGCGCCGGTTGATCCAGCCGGCGAGGTTGGTGGAGATCGCCACGTCCGGCGAGGTGGTGACGATGCGCCGGGTCAACTCGTCGCGCGTCTTGCCAAGATCGTTCAGCATGCGGCCGAAGGCTTCCTGGGTGGACATGCTGTCGGCCTTGGGCGCGGCGATCGGCGGTACGGGGGTCCGGGTCGGCGCGGGCGGTGCATCGCGTTTGGCGAACGGCACATCGGCTAGGAAGGCGCGGACCTTCTTCTCCGCGATTTCCATACCGGCGAAGGGTTCCCACTCCTGGCCCTCCGGCACATTATGGCGCGCGCGGTACGCCTCCATCTGCTGCGGATTCATCAGGCCGGCATGGTTATCCTTGTGCCCGGCCAGCGGCAGGCCATTGCCCTTGATGGTGTAGGCGATGAAACAATGCGGCCGGTCGTCCTCAACGCCGTGAAAACCCTCCAGCACGGTTTCCATGTCATGCCCGCCGAGGTTGGTCATCAGCCGGTGCAGTGACGCGTCGTCGTGGCTGTCCAGCAACGCCGCAAGGCCCGATGTGCCGGCGAGATCGCCCTGCAACCGCTCACGCCAGGCGGCCCCGCCCTGGAAGGTCAGCGCCGAGTAATGCTGGTTGGGACAGTCATCGATCCACTGGCGCAGCGCCCCGCCGGCCGGGCCTTCGAAGGCGGCCTCGAGGCGTTTGCCGTATTTCAGGTTGACCACGTTCCAACCGACGGAGCCGAAGAAATCGCGAATGCGGCCGAACAGATGATCGTTGACCACGCCGTCGAGGCTGTGCCGGTTATAATCGATCACCCACCACAGGTTCCTGACGTCATGCTTCCAGCCTTCCAGCAGGGCCTCGAAGACGTTGCCCTCGTCCAATTCGGCGTCGCCCATGATGGCAACCATGCGGCCGGGTGCGTCGCCGTCGCCAGCCAATCCGTGCAGCCGCACATAATCCTGCAGCAGCGAGGCGAACAGCGTGACCCCGACGCCCAGGCCCACTGATCCGGTGGAGAAATCGACATCGTCGGAATCCTTGGTGCGCGAGGGGTAGGACTGCGCCCCACCTAACGCCCGAAACGCCTCCAGATTCTCGAGGCTCTGCCGGCCCAGCAGATACTGGATGGCATGGAACACCGGCGAGGCATGCGGCTTTACGGCAACCCGGTCCTGCGGGCGCAGAACGTTCAGATACAGCGCCGTCAACAGCGTCGCCGCCGAAGCGCAGGAGGATTGATGCCCGCCGACCTTCAACCCGTCGATAGCAGGACGGATATGGTTGGCGTTATGGATGGTCCAGGAGGCGAGCCATAATATGCGCTTCTCCAGCGCTTCCAGCATCGCCAAGTCGTTCTTGCCGGTTTCTTTTTCCATGGCCGGAGTATCGGTCAAACCACGGTTCAAAGAAAGAGGGCCGGGCAAATGATTGCCAGGCCCTCGCGGAAACCGATTATACGGTCGCGGTTAGCCAATCAGGCGGAAGGTAATGAGGATTTCATCGTATTCGATATCGTGGTCCAGCGGCGTATTATCGAATCGAAACTCGTCCAATTCGAAATGTCTGGCCTCCAGCCCGATAATCGTGCCGGGGCTCAGCCTGAAGCCAACACCCGTCATTATTTGCCAAGCCGCGGTGTATTCGTATTTGTTGGAGAGCGGGGTCCCATCGACCACGAAATCACGCCGTGACACTCGGGCCACGCCGAAACCCCCGCCAAGATAGGGAACGACTTTTTTGCCAAGATTAAAGTCTACATAGCCGTTGACCATCGCGCCAATGGACTCGAGATAGCCCTCGGCGGTCAGGATCGATGCCGTTGCGCTGTCGACAAGGCTGTCGACTTCCGTACGACGATAACTGCCCTCAAGCTCAAGCCTAAACCCTGCGGGCGAATCAAGCGGAACCCACGCATATCCGAACGCGCCCGTCCCGACCAGT
>CAXMQC010000097.1:0-2868 GCA_964195285.1 Akkermansiaceae bacterium | reverse complement strand
TCGTGCTCGCCGTAGGTAATGAAGATTTTCTGGCCGCGGATCAGATAATGATCGCCCGATTTCTTTGCTTTGGTCGTCAGGGCGCCGACGTCCGACCCGGCGGCCGGCTCCGTCAGATTCATCGTTCCCGTCCATTCGCCGGAGACCAGCTTGGCCAGCCAGGTCGCCTTTTGCGCGTCCGACCCGTGGGCACTCAACAGCTCGACGGCGCTCTGCGTTAACAGCGGGCAGAGCGCCCAGGCCATGTTCGCCGACTGCCACATCTCCTGCAACGCGACACCGACCAGCCAGGGCAGGCCCTGGCCCCCGAAATCCGGGTCGAACGGCACCGCGTTCCAGCCACCCTCGACGAAGGTGTCATAGGCGTCCTTCCAGCCGTCCGGGGTGCGCACAACGCCATTTTCCAGTTTCGAACCGCCGGCCAGGTCGGCCGCATGGTTGATCGGCGCCAGTTTATCGCGCGCCAGCTTGGTTGCCTCTTCCAGTACCGCGTCCACCAGCTCGCCGGTGGCCTCTTCCAGCCCCGGCAAACCGTTCACCGAATCCAGCAGGCCGAGATCATGCAACAGAAAACGCATGTCCGCGAGCGGCGCGTCATAGGATGTCATTCGATCCACTCCAACAGTCCCGGCTGTTATCGCGGACAGGGCGCGCGACTGCAACCCCATAGCGGCGTTGTGCGACAATCTTGCCGTGCGCGATTGGTCCTCATGAGGACGTGACTACTTCCGTATGCTGCTGTATCTTCTGCCATAACCGGAACCGGGATCGGGCAATCGGGTATGGCCCCGACCGACAAACCAGAAGAGGACCTCTATCTCGCCGACAGAGTCCGGCTGATCTACGCCGATGCGCCGGCCACGGTTTCGATAAATATTGTAACCGCCGCGGTCTTGACCTTCGTCTTGCGGGACGACCTGCCATCTTCGATATTGTATGTCTGGTTTTCCTTTGTCATCGGCGTGATGGCATCGCGCATTGCCTTGTTCGCCTGGCACAACAGTGCCGGCGGCTATGGTGAGAACCAAGCGCGGTCATGGCTGCTGCGCCTGACTGTGCTCACCACATTGACGGGTATCGGCTGGGGCGTCGGCTGTTTGTTCGTGCTGTCCGAGACGCCGCCGCTTTTACAGGTGTTTACCGGTTTCGTGCTGGGCGGGATGGCCGCGGGTGGCCTGCCTTCGCTGGTGCGTGTTTTCTTGACCTATCTGTTGTTCGTGGTCTCGATCCTGGGGCCGCCTGTTGTCTTTTTTGCCTGGCAGGGGGGCGAGATCGGCTGGTCCATGGCGATCGTTGGCACGCTGCTGCTGGCTGTCCTGCTGATGACGGCGCGGCGACAGGAGAGGGTCGTTCGCCAGGCCCTGCGACTGGCCGGTGAATATCGCGGCCTTGAGGCGAGCCTGGCCGAGGAAACCGTGAAGGCGCGGGAGGCGAACGCAAGGGCGGAAGACCTGGACCAGAAATTGCGAAACGAAGTCAAAGGCCGGGAGTCGATCGAAGAACGGTTGCGCGACCGCGAGAAGGCACTGGCCGATGCCCAGCGCATTGCCCATCTGGGGAGTTGGGAGTGGGAAATTCTCGATGACAGGATTATCTCGTCCCCGGAGAACATTCGCCTGTACGGACGAGACCCGAATGCCACGGCCTACAATTACGACATGTTCCTGCGGAATATTCATCCCGATGACCGGGACCGCGTCGATGCGATAATCCAGGGTGCAATCGCCGCCGGCAAACCCTATAGCTGCGATTACCGGATTGTGCTTCCCGACGGCAGCGAAAAGGTGACCTTCGAGCAGGCCGATGTCAGTTGCGACGCCATGGGCCGGGCGACCCGTGTGTCCGGCATCAATCTGGACATCACCGAACGTTACAAGGCGGAACAGGACCTTCTTGCCGCCAAATCCCAGGCCGAAGAGGCAAACGAAGCGAAGTCGCGGTTTCTCGCCAATATGAGCCACGAATTGCGAACCCCGCTCAACGCCATCATCGGGTACAGCGAAATTCTCAAGGAAGAGGCCGAGGAGCGCGGACCGTCGGACATGGCGCCGGATCTGGACCGCATCAACATCGCCGGCCGGCATTTGTTGCAGTTGATCAATGAAGTGCTGGATTTGTCGCGGATCGAGGCCGGTCGTACCGATTTGCATCTCGAGGAAATCGATTTGACGGTGCTGGTAAACGAGATCGCCGCGACGATTCGCCCGCTCGTGGAAGCCAACGGCAACCGGCTGATCCTGAACATCGCGCGCGATTCGGGCCGGATGCGCGCCGACGCCACCAAATTGAAGCAGATCCTGTTCAACCTGCTGTCCAATGCCGCGAAGTTCACTGAAGAGGGCGAAGTCCAATTCGGCGTATCGCGGTACCATGACGATGCCGGCGTTGGCGGCGAAGACCGGATTCGGTTTGTCGTTGCCGACAGCGGCATCGGCATCGCGACCGACAGCCTGGACAGTGTGTTCGTGGCCTTCGAGCGAACCGAAACAGGCCGCGATTCGAAATATGGCGGGACCGGCCTGGGGCTGGCCATCTGCCGCCACTACACCGAGATGATGGGGGGTGTCGTTTCAGTAGACAGCAAACCCGGCGAAGGCAGCCGCTTCACCGTCAGCCTGCCCGCCCAAGCCTTCGATTGCCGCCCCGCCAAAGTCACGGAAACCGGGGGCAAGGCACGCTAGGCGGACAGAACAGTGTGGATGCACGTTATTGTTTCACCGGCATCAATATCTGGTCCCGCGGCTTTTCAGAAAAATCGCAAGCTATGTTTACGGTAACGGCGACGCCGCGGCGCGCTGTCCGGCACCACCGGGGATGACTCCAAAGGGCGATGATGGGGTGCAAAAAATGACTCTGTCTCAGCTTGCG
>CAXMQC010000096.1:0-4761 GCA_964195285.1 Akkermansiaceae bacterium | reverse complement strand
ATCTTGCCAAACGGGAATACCGAGCCGAAGGTCTCGTTCATATAGCGCTGCATTTCCGACTGGTTCTCCTCGAAGGACTGCATCATATAGTCCAGATACTGCGGCAGCATGAATTTCTGCACGCTGTCGCCATAAAACCCGATGAGCTGACGCAGGAAGCCGATGGGCAGCAGATTGTCGCCCTTGGCTTCTTCCTCGACGATGATCTGGGTCAGCACCGAGCGCGTGATGTCCTCGCCGGTCTTGGCGTCATAGACCACGAAATCCAGATCGTCCTTCACCATCTGGCAGAGATGGTCCAGTGTTACATAGCTGCTCGTCGCCGTATTGTAGAGGCGGCGGTTCGCATATTTCTTGATCGTGATGGGCGCGTCGCCGCCCTTGCCCTTCTCGGCCATGATCCGTTCCATCCGGGAATGGTTTCACAAATATTGCTGCGCAGCATAACAGACCATTTTGAAAAATGCTGCAATGCATAATTTTAAGCTGCGTTGCGAAGAAGAATGGCGTTGTCCGCTGGCGTCGGTACCATTGCGCCGTTATACTCGGCGCTCATGAGCGATGGCAAGGACAGCGACAAGGGCGCCCCCGCCGATCTGGAAGATCTTGCGCGGCGGTTTCAGGATCTCTGGCGCGACCAGATGGCCGCAACAGCGGCCGATCCCGAGTTCATGGAGATGATGAGCAATTGGATGGCGGCCTTTACGCCAGCCGACGTACAAAAGCCGGAGACGCAACCCGGCACGATGCCAGGCATGCCGCCAGGGATGATGCCGGGGATGATGCCGGGCATGATGCCAGGGATGATGCCGGGCATGCCACCAGGGATGATGCCGGGCATGCCACCAGGCATGCCGCCGGGGATGTTCCCGGGTATGCCTCTCGGACCGAGCGGCGCGATGGACCCGGCGGCCTGGATGGCCGCCATGCAGGCGGCGATGTCCGGGGCTGCAAGGAAAGACGGTAAGGATGACCGAAACACAGGCGCAACACCGGCTGGGGCCGCGGCCGCTGCCCATGCATCTGGGGTTGGCGATGTGGCAGGTGACGAGTTCGAGCGTCGCCTTGCCGCTCTCGAGCAAAGGATGGAGCGGCTGGAAGCCACCCTTGGCGGAACGGGCGGCGGAACTGCAAAGCGACCTCGCCGCCGCAAATCCTGAAGCGCTGGGCCGCGCGGTCACGCTCGAGGGGTTGCGGCGCCTCGAGCGACTGCTGACCGGCATCGAACGATACCGTCGCCACCCCTGGCGCCGCGACGTTACCGACCCACCCGCGGTCTGGACCGAAGGCTCATCCGCCCTGCGCGACTATGGCGGGGTCGGGCCGGCGGTGCTGTTCGTGCCCTCGCTCATCAACAAGGCCTATATCCTGGACCTGTCGGAACGCCACAGCCTGTTGCGCTGGCTGGCCGGGCAGGGGGTCAATCCCTGGCTGCTGGACTGGGGGTATCCGGGCCCGGCCGAACAAAGTTTCACGCTCGACGATTATGTCGCCGGGCGGCTGGTCCACGCCTTCGACGCGGTCACCGAACTGACCGGCGGGCCGATCACCGTTGCGGGCTATTGCATGGGCGGGCTGCTAGCGCTGGGGCTGGCCGGGTTGCGCGCCAACATGGTATCCGGGCTGGCATTGATGGCCACCCCCTGGGACTTTCACGCCGGCGACGCCGTGCGGGCGAAAGCGCTGGCTGCAACGCTGCCCATGCTGGAGCCGCAACTGGCCCTGTTCGGCGCGCTGCCGGTGGATTCGTTGCAAATGCTTTTCGCGGGACTGGATCCCTGGGGCATTCAGCGCAAATTCGAAGTCTTCGCGGCGTTAGATCCGGACGACGCGCGCACCGCCCTGTTCGTGGCCCTGGAAGACTGGCTCAATGACGGTGTGCCGTTGGCCGCCCCGGTCGCGCGGGCCTGCATCGAGGGCTGGTATGGCGAAAATCAGCCCGCGCAAAACCGCTGGACCGTCGCGGGAAAACCGGTGCGACCGGATCTTCTGAACATACCTTCCATCGCCCTGATCCCGGCGAAGGATCGCATTGTACCGTCGGAATCGGCCGGGGCGCTGGCTTCCGCGATGCCATCCTGCCGCCGCGTTGCCGTCGAGGCCGGCCATATCGGCATGGTCGTCGGATCCGGCATGAAGAGCTCGGTCTGGACCGAGCTGAGAGACTGGATTGCTGCAGTGCAAAAATGAACTATCGACAGAAAACAGGGCTTGAATTACAAATAATGCCGGTCTATTGTGCATCTGCACAATGACATTGCGGCCGGACCTGCTGGTCCGGTTGCGACACTGTTTACGCGGACAGCGGCCGGGAAGGCTCCCGACAGGCGTCCGGCGGTTCATCACGCAAGGAGGATTTTCACGATGGCGGATATTGTTATTGCCGCAGGTGCGCGCACCCCGGTCGGTTCGTTCAACGGCAGCCTTAGTTCAGTTCCCGCGGCCTATCTCGGCGAAGTCGCGATCCGCGAGGCGATGGCCCGCGCCAAGGTGGCGCCAGAAGATGTCGACGAGGTCATCCTTGGCCAGATCCTGACCGCCGGCCAGGGACAGAACCCGGCCCGCCAGGCGGCCGTCAATGCCGGCATCCCGGTGGAAAAGACCGCCCTTCAGATCAACCAGCTTTGCGGTTCCGGTTTGCGGTCGGTGGCCATGGCCTGGCAGGCGATCGAAACCGGCGACGCCAACATCGTGATCGCCGGCGGCCAGGAGAATATGAGCCAGGCGCCGCATTGCGCCCATATGCGCGACGGCACCAAGATGGGCGACGTCAAGTTCGTCGACACCATGATCAAGGATGGCCTGTGGGATTATTTCAACGGCTACCACATGGGCACAACGGCCGAGAACGTGGCCAGGAAATGGCAGTTGACCCGCGAAGAGCAGGACGAATTCGCCGCTGCCTCGCAGAACAAGGCCGAAGCCGCGCAGAAGGCCGGCAAGTTCAAGGACGAGATCACACCGGTCACCATCAAGACCCGCAAGGGCGATATTGTCGTCGAGGAAGACGAGTATCCCAAGCATGGCGTAACCGCGGAAGGCCTCGGCAAATTGCGCCCCGCCTTCGACAAGGAAGGCACCGTCACCGCTGGCAATGCGTCGGGCATCAATGACGGCGCCGCCGCGGTGGTGCTGATGAGCGCCGACGAAGCGGCGAAGCGTGGCGTAACCCCGCTGGCGCGCATCGTGTCGTGGGCGACCGCCGGCGTCGATCCGGCGATCATGGGCACCGGCCCGATCCCGGCCAGCCGCAAGGCGCTTGAGAAAGCCGGCTGGAGCATTGACGATCTGGATTTGATCGAGGCCAACGAGGCCTTCGCGGCGCAGGCCTGCGCGGTGAACAAGGACCTCGGCTGGGACACCGACAAGGTCAATGTCAATGGTGGCGCCATCGCCCTCGGCCATCCGATCGGGGCATCGGGGACGCGGGTGCTGATCACGCTGCTGCACGAAATGGCGCGGCGCGACGCGAAGAAGGGCCTCGCGACGCTCTGTATCGGCGGCGGCATGGGTATCGCCATGTGCGTCGAACGCGACTGACGCGATAGAAAATGGCGGGCCGGGGACAGTGAAATCCCGGCCCCCCGTCAAAATTCCAGGGGATGTGAGGCGGCGCGGACCGCCCTGCCCCGCCTGGAGCTTTATCCGGTCATATGGAATCGCCGCGTCACAACGGATTGCCCTCCGGCGGCCGGCCGCTGCGTAATCCCGCTTGCCCGATGCGCCAGCATCGCGCGGCGCGTGATGCCTGACGGAATGGCCGCCGCAGGGCAACAGAGCGGTTCCAAATGACCGGATAAGGCTCTAGTGTTACCGCCTGGCGCAAGGAAGGGCGTGAGCAGCGGATCGGACAAACGTACTGGGGACAGGTAAATGGCACGCACAGCACTGGTTACCGGCGGCAGCCGCGGCATCGGCGAGGCGATCTCGATCGCCCTGAAGGACGCAGGCTACAATGTCGCGGCGAATTACGGCGGCAATGACGAGGCCGCCAACGCCTTCAAGGAAAAGACGGGCATTCCCGTCTACAAGTTCGACGTCGGCGATTTCGAGGCCTGCACGGCGGGCGTCGCGGCGGTCGAGGCCGACCTCGGCCCCGTCGAGGTGCTGGTCAACAATGCCGGCATCACCCGCGACGGCATGCTGCACAGGATGAACCAGGAAAACTGGCAGGCGGTCATCCGCACCAACCTGGACAGCGTCTTCAACCTGACGCGCTGTGTCATCGAGGGCATGCGCGAGCGTAGCTTCGGCCGCATTGTCACGATCAGTTCGATCAACGGGCAGAAGGGCCAGATGGGCCAGGCCAACTATTCCGCGGCCAAGGCCGGCGTGATCGGCTTTACCAAGGCGGTGGCCCAGGAGAACGCCTTCAAGGGCATCACCGCCAACGTTGTCGCGCCCGGCTATATCGGCACCGAGATGGTCCGCGCCGTGCCGGAAGAATTGTTGAATACCAAAATCATCCCGCTGATCCCGGCCGGCCGCCTCGGCGAACCGGAAGAAGTCGCGCGTTGCGTCGCCTTCCTCGCCGCCGACGAGGCCGGCTTCATCACCGGCTCGACGCTCACCGCCAACGGCGGTCAGTATATGGCGTAGCAGTGGGCTGCTCAGGCCCGCTTGCGCGACCATGGCTCCCCGGCGGCGCATCATTCGACAGGCTCAGGATGAGGAGCGTGTAGTTCTATTGTAAGAAAATTTCCTTATCCCGAAGACCTTAGCGCGAAGCGCAAGATCGTCATTGCGAGCCTCCGGCGAGGC
>CAXMQC010000095.1:0-3215 GCA_964195285.1 Akkermansiaceae bacterium | reverse complement strand
GGCCGCCTATTTCCAGATCGGCGACCGTTTCAAGCTGGATTGGCTGCGTCGAACGGCGGGCAAACTGCCGGCCGAAACCCATTGGCACCGGCTCGCGCTGGGCGCCATCATCGACGATATGTGGGGTCACCAGAACGATTTGACCTCGGCCGTCCTGGCCAGCGGTGAAACCGGCGCCGGCGCCGTCAAGGCCTGGGCCGGCGTCCGCACCGAAGCGGTCGAGCGGGTCGAACTGCTGTTGGCCGAAATCATTGCCGCGCCTGCCCCCGACCTCGCCATGCTGGCCGTCGCCAACCGCGAACTGAGGGCGCTGGCGGTGCGATAAAAAATCGTTGCTTGCGTGGGGTCGACACCGGCCCGGCGCCGACGAACAAAACAGCGCTTCAGGCGAACTTCACCGCCGTTCCAGTGACCGAGACCATCAGCATGGAATTATCCTTGCCCATGCTCTCGTAATCGATGCTGACGCCGATGATGGCGTTGGCGCCCAGCTCCTCGGCATAGCCTTCCATATCCTTGATCGCGGCGGACGCGCCATCCATCAGCACCGATTCGTAGCCGCCGGACCGGCCGCCGATAACGTCGGTAATGCCGGCGAAAAAATCGCGAAATATATTGGCGCCATAGACCGCCTGGCCGGCGACCAGGCCGAGATATTCAGCAACTTGCTTGCCCTGGATAACGTCGGTCGTCACGATCAGCATCACCGCCCCCTTGATTTCGTTTCACGTCAACCGCTTCTATGACAATGCCCCGCATGGTATGGACAGACCGGGCTGTTGCCAATGGCGGAAAGACAGAGAAGCATGGCGGGGAAACGGGCGATCTTTTCGTGGTGCCTCTACGACTGGGCCAATTCGGCTTTTCCCACCGTGGTGACCACCTTCATCTTCGCGACCTATTTCACCACCGCCGTCGCCGAAACGCCGGAGGCGGGAACCGCCGCCTGGGGCTATGCGATGGGCGCCGCCGGACTGGCCGTGGCGCTGCTTAGCCCGGTGCTGGGCGCCATCGCCGACTGCGGCGGCCGGCGCAAGCCCTGGCTCGCCGTCCTGACGGCCTCCGGCGTGCTAACCACCGCTTTGCTGTGGCATACGCTGCCCGACAGCGCCGACATCATGTGGGCGCTGGCACTGGTGGTACTGTCGACCGTCGCCTTCGAGTTAGGCATGGTGTTCTATAACGCCATGCTGCCGGATATCGTCGGCCCGGACCGGGTCGGGCGGGTTTCCGGTTGGGGCTGGGGGCTCGGCTATGCGGGCGGCTTGTCCTGTCTGGTCATCGCCTTGTTCGGGTTCGTGAAGACCGAGACACCGCTGTTTGGACTATCCACCGAGGACGCGGCCAATGTCCGCGCCGTGGTGGTCCTGGCCGCTGCCTGGTTCGGCATGTTTTCGCTGCCCCTTTTCCTGTTCACCCCCGACCGGCCTTCGACGGGGCTCGGCGCCGGCCAGGCGGTACGCGAGGGGCTGGCGACATTGCGGGCGACCCTTCGCGACATCCGCAGTCATGCCACAATCCTGCGCTTTCTTGTCGCGCGCATGTTTTACGCGGACGGGTTGGTGACGCTGTTCGCGGTTGGCGGCATTTATGCGGCGGGAACGTTTGGAATGGATTTCGGTGAAGTCATACAGTTTGGGATCGCGCTTAACGTAACGGCGGGTCTGGGCGCGCTGGCCTTCGGCTGGGTCGATGACCGCATCGGCGCCAAACCCGTCATCGTGATATCGCTGATCGCCTTGGTCGGGTTGGGTGCCGGCGCGCTGATCGTTGAATCCAAGGCGGCATTCTTGATCATCGGCATGGCGCTGGGCGTTTTCGTCGGTCCCGCGCAATCGGCCAGCCGGTCCCTGATGGCACGCCTGGCGCCGCAAGATCTGCGCACGGAAATGTTTGGTCTTTATGCGCTGTCGGGCAAAGCCACCGCCTTCATGGGCCCGATCGCCTTTGGCTTCGCGACGGCGTTTTTCGACAGCCAGCGGGCCGGCATGGCGACCATCCTGATCTTCCTCGCGGCCGGGTTGCTGCTGTTGCTCCCGGTGCGGGAGCCGCGGCATTGAACGATCGTTATGATATCGTAATAATCGGGGCCGGGTTCGCCGGGCTGGTCTGCGCGCGGGTCGCCGCCGAGCGCGGCCTGAAGGTCGCGGTGATCGAAAAGAAATCCGAGCCTGGCGTGCAGCTGCACACCACCGGGATCATCGTCAAGGAAGCCGCTGACGAGCTTCATATTCCGTCGCGTTTCACCCGCAAGGTGCGCGGCGTTCGGCTCTACGCGCCGAGCCTGAAGCAGACCGATCTGGACTCGCCGGGCTATTATTTCCTCGCCACCGATACGAGAGGCGTCCTGTGCTGGCTGGCGGAGGAAGCGGAACGCGCGGGCGCAACCCTGATTTTTGGCCAGGCCTTCGACGGGGCGCGGCGCGAGGGCGACGAAATCCTTATCGACAAGCCGGCCCTGCGGGCGCGTTATCTGGTCGGCGCGGATGGCGCGCGGTCCAACGTCGCGCGCTGTTTCGGCCTGGGTGTGAACAAACGCATGCTGGTCGGCGTCGAGGCCGAGTATGAAGGCGTCGGCGATGTCGATCCGGACCGCCTGCATTGTTTTCTCGATAGCAAACTGTCGCCCGGTTATATCGGCTGGGTAGTGCCGAGCGTCGGCGTTACACAAGTGGGATTGGCCGGCCGGCTGGGTGAAAAGCCGGGGACCGAAGGTCTGGTCGACAAGCTGCGCCAGGTCTTCGATTTTTCAGGAGCCCGGATTGTCGAGCGTCGCAGCGGGCCGATCCCGGTCGGCGGCGCGGTACAACCTTTCGCAGCCGAACGCGTACTGCTGGTCGGTGACGCCGCCGGGCTGGTCTCGCCGCTGACCGCCGGCGGCATCCATCCTGCCTTCCGGTACGGGCGGCGGGCCGCGCAAGTGATTTCCGACTATCTGCTGGATGGCGGCCCAGACCCTGGCAGCGTGCTGGCCCGCGAATATCCGCGCTACCGATGGAAGGCGTTGCTGCGCCGCGGCCTCGATCGCGATCCGCCGAACTGGCTCTATGACTGGACCTTCGGCCTGCCGCCGATGCGCGCCTTCGCCCAACTTGTCTATTTTCACCGCAAGGGGCTGAACACCAGGGCCGGTTGGCGCGATCTGTTCCGGTGGTGGCGCTGACTCCCCGGCTTATACCAAGGAGCGTTGATAAAGACCCATCAAATGAGTCTTT
>CAXMQC010000094.1:0-4069 GCA_964195285.1 Akkermansiaceae bacterium | reverse complement strand
GCCAAGGCTTGTCGGGGTTGGCACGCCGCGCTGGCCACGCGTCCGCGCAGAGCCCAGGCCGGGGCGAATTTCGGATCCAACCGCAGCGCTTTGTCGGCCTGCCGACGCGCTTCATGGAGTTGGCCCAGGATCAGATTGACTTCGCCGGTCCGCACCGTCAGGCTCGGGTCGGCTCCGGCCAGTTTGCCGGCCTCCTCGAGTTGCGCAAGCGCCTCGAAGAGAATCTGGTGTCCCTTCCAACGGCTCAGCCGCCCGGCCAGCATTACCACCGGCACACCATCGGGGATGCGCCACTCGGTCGCCAGCTGGATTACCCGCGCCGCGCTGGTTTTTACCGGGTCGAAGATGTCGATGTTGACGCCGCGATGGATAACACGAACCTGGTCGGCGTCGACCTTCCTGTAATTATCCAGAATATAGTCGCGAATAAACTCCGATATGGCGATCACCCGGTCGCCGCGGGTCATTACGGAATTGTACAGCCGCTTGAAGGGCAAGCTGAAATCGTAGGGCCCGTGCACGGTGGTGACGAAGGGCTTGCCCGTCTGCCTGGCGGCGCCCAGCGCGCTCCAGGCCGGCGCCCGGCTGCGCGCATGAACCAGGTCGACGCCGTTTTCGCTGATGACCCTGGCCAGCCGGCTCGTGTTCTTGCGCATGGTGAACGGGTTTTTCGAGTGCACCGGCAGTTGGATATGCTTGCCGCCGGCGCGCGCTATGTCATGGATCATCGGGCCGCCGCTGGAAACCACCAGGGCGGTCCAGCCGGCTTCCGACAGGGCCGCCGTCATTTCCACGGTCCCGCGTTCCACGCCGCCGCCACCCAGCGACGGCAGAACTTGCAGAACAACGGGCATTCGCCCGGTTGACGGGCCTGCCGTCATGCTGGTTGTATCAGAAGGCGCCATATGCCGAATTGTTCTCCTGGATGCCAGATCGGCCCCGCGTTAAACCGGACATACCAACTGGATACCGCAATTTCAATGCTGCTTGCTACTCCCGAGACACGCATCGCCTACAACCGAACCGCCGGAAGTGGCCCGGAAGTCGTGTTTTGCGGTGGTTTCCGGTCGAATATGGCGGGGGCCAAGGCCTTGGCGCTGGAAACGCATTGCGCGGCCGCCGGCCGTGCTTTTACGCGCTTCGACTATCGCGGCCATGGCGAGTCGGGCGGAACCTTCGCCGACGGCACGATCGGCGACTGGCTGGCCGATACGGTGGCGGTGCTGGACCAGGTGGCGCGCGGACCGGTCGTTCTCGTCGGCTCGTCGATGGGCGCCTGGATCGCGCTGCTGGCCGCGCGGACCCGGCCCGACCGCGTGAAGGGAATCGTGCTGGTCGCGCCGGCCGTCGATTTTACCGAGGTTCTGATCTGGCAACGCCTGCCCGCGGCTGACCGCGCGGTTCTGCAACGCGACGGAGTCTGGCTGCGCGAGTCGGATTATACCGATGAACCCGACCAGATTACATTGCGGCTGATCGAGGAGGGGCGGAACCACCTGCTGTTCGGCCAACCGATCCCGTTCGACGGGCCGGTGCGTATCCTGCATGGCATGGAAGACGAGACCGTGCCCTGGCAGTTCGCGACCCGCACGGCAGAGGCGCTGACCAGCGAGGATGTGGTGGTGACATTTATCAAGAATGGCGACCACCGCCTGTCCGACGCGGAAAATCTTTCCAGGCTGATGGCCGCGGTCGATGAGGTGACGGGATATGTCGACCTATAACAGTCCCGCCAGCCCTTCGCGGTAGGTTGGCCATTTCAACCGGACGCCAAGTTCTTGCTTGATGCGCCGGTTGGATACCCGTTTGCTCTCGCCATAGAAACTCAGCGCCATCGGCGACAGGCTGTCCTTCACCTCGTCGAAGTCCTGCAGCGGCGGCGGGTCGACGCCGAGCAATGCGCAGGCATAGGCAACCACGTCGTCTGGCGGCGCCGATTCATCGTCAGCCAAATTGTAGGCTGCCCCCGGGTTTGGCTTTTCCATGGAGGCATGCAGCGTCTGGATGATATCGTCCAGATGGATGCGCCCAAATACCTGCCCCGGCCGGCGAATACGGCGTGCGCGGCCCTGCCGCACGGTTTCCAGTGCGTTACGGCCCGGCCCGTAAATGCCGGCCAGGCGGAAAATATGTACGGGAATCCCATGCTCTTTCCAGAGGTCGAGCCATGAATTCTCGGCCAGGACTCTGCGCCGCCCGCGCGGCGAGGCGGGAAGGCGGTCGGAATTTTCATCGACTTCGCCACCCTGCCGGTCGCCGTAGACGCCGGTGGTGGAAAGATATCCGGCCCACTGCAGTCCCGCCATCGCGCCTATGTCGGCGCCATGCGGCGCGATGACCGGATCACCGGTTTCGCCGGGCGGCACGGACGACAGCAGATGCGTGGTCCCGGCCAGGGTCTGCGGGAAATGGTCCAGGGGCCGGTCTTTGTCGAAATCGACTATATCCCACCCGAGGCCGGTCACGGTCCGCAGCGCCTCGGAATCACGGCTGGTGCCGGCGATCCGCCAGCCGGCGGTCGCCAGACAGTGGGCCAAGGCCTGTGCGGTATAACCCATTCCGAAGCAGAACAACTTGTTTTTCATAGCCTTATTATATTTGTCGGAAATTAACGATATCGGTCAAATTTTTAGTCATTTTTGTCCCTCAATATCGGCCCAACCGTCCGGCACCTGGCGTGACACGGACAGAAAAACAAAAACTACAGGTTACAGACATAAGGTGGTGACTCGATAATGACCGAAATAATCTATCTAGGAATTGGCATCGTGGGGCTGCTTGTTCTTAACACGGGCTATTTGGGGTGGCGCGGCAGCCAGTCGCGCAAGGCGGAAGCCGCACGAAACAATCCCTATGCCCACCGGTGATCCGGCCAGACGTTAGTCAACTGGACCCACTTGCCATAACCGGGTAGCCGGGGATCGCGACAGCCGGGTCAATCGGTGTGACCGTCCGTGGCCTGTTGGTCGCGTGCCGCACGATGGTGCGCCTCGGCGCTCTGCGCCTCGATGAAAATTCGCTTGACCTGCGGATGTTCCGCCTTGATGGCCGTTTCCAGTTTGGAAATGGCGGCTTCGACTTGCTCGGCCGACAGGTCGTCGGCGAAATCCAGGCTGAGATTTGCCAGAATGTCCTCCGGACCCAGATGCATCGTCAGCACCTCGTTGACCGCGATGACGCCGTCCTGTGCGGACACCGCCTTGCGGATACTCATGATAACCTCGGGGCTCGCGGCCTCGCCGATCAACAGCCCCTTGCATTCGAAGGCCAGCAGCGCGGCGGTAACAGCCAGGATCACGCCAATCACAATGGCCGCCGCGCCGTCAAACACCGGCATGTGCAGATACTGCGAGAGCGCGATGCCGATCAGCGCCACGGCCAGGCCCAGCATGGCGGCGGAATCCTCGAACAGCACGGTGAATTTTGTCGGGTCCTTGCTATGGCGGATTTCCGCCATCCAGCCCCGCTTGCCCTTGCCCTTGCGAAATTCCTGAAATGCGATGAACCACGAGCCACCCTCGAACAGCATGGCCACGACGAGGACGACATAATTCACATAGGGGCTGCCGACTTCATGCGGCTCCATGACCCTTTTCAGGCCTTCATAGAATGAAATGCCGGCGCCCAGGCCGAATATCAGAATCGCAACGACGAAGGCCCAGAAATACTCCTCCATGCCATAGCCGAAGGGATGCTCCCGGTCGGCTGGTTGTTTCGAGCGTTTCAGGCCATACAGCAACAGCCACTGGTTACCCGTATCGACCAGCGAATGCACCGCCTCGCTGAGCATCGCCGACGAGCCCGTATAGGCGCTGGCGCCAAACTTTATCACCGCGATCAGGCTGTTTCCGATCAGGGCCGCATAGATCGCCCGCTTCGAGCCGCCGGACGCCATTTAAAAATCCAGGTCCGCGTAATGTTTGGGGGGCGGGCAGCCCGGAATACTGTCGGCCAGCAGGGGCCGGAAGGCGGGTCGTGATTTCACCTTCATGTACCAGTCCTTGGCGGCTTCATGGTCGTCCCAGGGCACGTCATCCAGGTAATCGACTGCCGACAGATGGGCGGCGGC
>CAXMQC010000093.1:0-2665 GCA_964195285.1 Akkermansiaceae bacterium | reverse complement strand
CTGAAAGCGTTGACGCTGCAGGTCGACTGAACGGTTATGACGCAATCGTTCAGCGCCCAATCGTAACCGCCGTCCGAAAAGCCGGCGATATCGCCGAGCGAGGCGGCCAGGGCCGGTTCGGCATAGCGCCGCACGAACCTTACGATCGCCGCCTCGTTGCCGAAATCGGCGCCATACCATTTGAACAATGTCGACAGATAGAGTTTGCCGCCGGCCACCTGGGCGCCGCGGGGATGGTTCACGTAACCGCGTACCGCCTCGTCCAGCATGCTCTCCATCTTCTCGGCGGTAAATGCGCCGACCAGGTTGGGACAGCCAAGCGCGGCGCAATTGACCGCGAAATGGATGCGCGGGTCCTGCCAGATCGGCCTGAGTATCCGGTGTTCGATATCGTCGAGCGACAAGGCCTCGCCCTCGACCCGCAACATTTTACGGCGCCACGGACCGTCAGAGAACCCGCCGGGCGAGACATCGATCTCCCTGATCGTGGCCACCGGGTAATGGTCGAGCACGACCGCCACCGTGACCGCGTTATAGAGATTTATCCAATAGGCGAATTGTTCGCGCCGGCTGTAATCGCTGATCCGCAGCGCCGCCAGACCGGCGACATAGCCCTTGAGCGACCGGCGGTCCCGGGCCTCGACCTCGCCGTACGGTATGCGATTGATGCCATCCGATGACCGATGCAGGTAGCGGTCGAGAAGCCGGCTCCAGGCCGAGTGGTCGATAGTCGCGACCGACGCCGGGCCGGCCGAGGTCCAGCGCGCCCACAGATCGGCTTTGGGCGCGGCCCAAGCCACAGAGGCAGCCGTCAACGCCAGGCCGACGGCGATGCAGGCCAATACCGGCGCCTTGCTAGAGCCCTTTCCGGCCATATGCACGCCTCCCCGCGAAAAAAAATAGGACGGCCGCCGGGTAATCCCGTGCGACCGTCCAAGGCCAATGAGGGGTTGATTAACCGATCATATCATTGGGCAACGTCGCTGTCCGGCTGTCTCACCGTACTGTGATTATCCGTGTCCAGCGGCAGGGTCAGGCGAAACAACGTTCCGCTGGCATCGGTAGATACCAGGATTAAATCGCCGCCATGACCCTGCGCCAGCTCGCGCGCTATGGCCAGCCCCAACCCGGTGCCGCCGGCGCGGGCCGACCCCTCGAAAGGCTGAAACAGTTTCTCCTGTGCGCGGGGCGGCAGACCCGGGCCGTTGTCGCGAATATCGATCTCCCTGCCGTTCGCGCCCGACCTGCCCGAAACAGCAATCGTGGTTGCACCGGCCTCGGCGGCGTTTCGGCACAAATTGTTGAGGATGCGATAGATCTGGTCCCGGTCGCCGTCGATAAGAAAAGCGTCGAGGGTTCGGTTTTCGAGCGCGATGGCATGTTCTTCCGGCGCCTCCATCATCGCCTTTATTTCGGCGACCAGAGGATGCAGTTGGAAACGCTGACGTTTGACGATTTTTTCGTTGCCGCCGGCATAGTCCAGTGTCTGGCTGCAGAGCGCGACCGCGCGCTCGATCGAGGCGATCACGGTCGGCGCCAGTTTGCGGACCTGGGGGTCGTCGCTGCTTTCCAGCCTGTCAGAGACCATCAGCGCCGACGACAGGGCGCCGCGCAAATCGTGATTTATCTTCGCCACCGCCGTTCCCATCGCCGCCAAATGGCCCTTTTGAGTAAGCGCCGAACGCAGCTCGTGCTGCATCGAGGCGAGCTGGCGTTCCGCGGAACCTATCTCGTCGTTCCGCGTGCTGGGTTGAATAATGCGCCGGACATCTTCGGGCTTTTCGCTGAAGGCGGTCATGCTGTCAGTAATGCGGCTCATCGGCCGGACCAGCATCACATGCAGCGACAGATAGACCAGCGAGGCGGTGACCAGCGAGATCACCACCGACAATACGAATATCCGCCAGCCGAAACCCAGCATGTCTGCGCGCATCGGGGCCTCGTCCAGCACCAGTTCGATTTCAATCGTGTCATCGGCGGGCGAGGGCGACAGCACGCGAATGACCCGGTTCTCGGTCTGAAAATAGACTTCGAGCGCATCGAAGACAATTTCCCAAGTCCCCTGGTCCGCGAGATTAAAGGTCACGTCTATATTCGGCGGCGTGGCGCCATCGAGGACCAGGCGGGCCCCGCCGCGCCGGACCAGCACGTTATACGCGCCAACCTGCGACAGAAGTTCGGACTTCAACATTTCGCCGACGGCGCGGTCGGGCGCGGCATCGAAGGCGAGCATGGCCAGATGGGCGGCATTCATCCGCGCGCTCAACCAGTCGACGCGAAACTTAGCCACCGAAGGCACGAAGATAAACACTTCGGTCAACATGACGAAGAATATGGTCAGGACAAGCAGACGTGCGGACAAGCTATGCATGGAAAGGGAAATTCGCCCCCCGGTTGCCGGCGCAATGGTCGTGCGCGCCATGAACAGATTTCCGCCTTCGCAGCGTGTATTTCAAGCGAAATCAGGACCGGCCATGTTTCGCTCGCCACATCTTGATGGCGATGGGCAGCAACGAAAGCGCCGCCAGCCCGACCAGCCCGGCTACGATTTCTGGGGTTACTGCCTGCGAGGCACTGAATTCCTCGCCCCGGTCGAAGATGGCGCCTAGCCCCGCGCCGAACAGGCTGTATACGATGGCGCCTGGAATGATGCCGATAAAGGTGG
>CAXMQC010000092.1:0-6693 GCA_964195285.1 Akkermansiaceae bacterium | reverse complement strand
GATACCCTGTCATCTGGTGGCGAGGTTCCGACGGGGTGAACGATCGCGCGGTTCGACATTACTTTCCGAATTTGTAGCAGCGATCTGGATACCGGTATTCAGGTATCCCAGCGGTCCGGGTGCGAGTCATGCCTTAAACCCGGAATATACCGATCCCCGGTGATATCCCTCACCGCGTGGAACAGGCGATCGGCGAGCGCATGGTGCCAAGCGCCGCGCCGATCAGCCGGTTAAGCGCCCCACACATTGCGATTTTGCTATACTTCTTTCACGCTTCAAGCAGGCTGAAAGAGTTCGATCGGATTCCCCGAGGGGTCCTCGCAAAGAATTTGGCTCCCACCAGGCCCTGCTAATATCTCATTGCGAAACTCAACACCGTTTTCCCGAAGTTTCAGGACAAATTCAGCCAAGTCCTCGACGAGGATAACCATTCTGTTCCAGCCGCCGGGTACCGGCTTGGTGCCATCAGGCATGGGCCTCGACGCGGACGCCTTGGGGCCGGCAATCAAAAGACGAATATCTTCACGCTGTAGGATCGCCAGGGCCGGCGCAAAATCCTTTTCGAGGCTAAAACCAAGATTGGACGTGTAGAAGGCAACCGCTTGATTCACGTCGGTGACGATGTAACGAAAAGTGGCCATGTTCAAACCCCATCTAGATTTATGTCCGTATTATCAACTAGAGCCTTTAACGGTTATACGGAACCGCTCTGACGCTGCAAGAATGAAAGGGCCGATTTGTGAGGTAGTCCGATAAATCGGGGGCGACTGCGAACTTGAGCCCGTCGCCCTACCCGTTCCACCGCTCCGGCCGACTGTCATGCCGTAGTCCAAGAATATAGCGGTCCTCGGTGATGTCGCGCACGGCGTGGAAGGGGCGGTCGCCGCGGGCCTGGAAGCCGGGCGCGCGTGTCAGCAACAGGTCGCCGGGCGCACACGGAATTTCACGCTCGCCGGCGCCTGTGCGGTCGCCGCAGATCAGAAACCTGCCTGCCCCGCCCAGCATGACGATTGCTACCAGTCCGGTATAGCGGATATGGTCGCGATGGGGCGACATGCCCTCGCAGCCCGCCGGGTAAAATTGCACGATATAGTCGTTGATTTCGAAACCGCCGGGCAGCGGCGACGAGCGCATGGAAGCGAGCGCCACGCCGATCAGCCGGTTAAGCTCCCGCGACAACGCCATCAGTGCGCCGTCCGCCGGAATTTCGGTGGTCAGATTGAAGTCCTGGTAGACGGCGGTATCCCCTTGCCCCACCAGCGGGCGCGCCCGGCGATAAGGCAGGCCGCGGGCCTCCGCCAGCAGCGGCTCGAGCGCCTCGGCCGGCAGCAGCGCCAGCGACGCCGCCGCTTCGTCGCCGATCTTGCGCAAGGCATTCGTTATCGCCGCTAGGTTCGCGACAAAAGTCGTTTCGAAATCGAAAGTCGTAATTGGCGCCAAGCAGTTCCCCTTGTTGCCATGGCCGTCATTAATCGGCCGTATCATCCACCACGATCAGCACCTCGCCCTCGGCGACCTGGTCGCCTGGCTTGAAGCGCACCTCGGCAACCTTGCCGGCGGCCGGGGCGTTGATCGTATGCTCCATCTTCATGGCCTCGACCACGATCAGCGGCTGACCCGCCGTGACGGCGGCACCAACCTTCACATGCAGGGCGGCCACCTTGCCCGGCATCGGGGCGGTCAGGCCGCCGGACGCATCCTCATGGGCCTCGGCGGCGGTCAGCGGGTCATGGATGCCGAGTCGCCACTGGCCGCCCTCGTGAAAGAGGTGCAGCATGTCGCCGTCGCGCACGACGGTGGGGGCGAGGCGCACGCCATCCAGTTCTACGCGGACCTCGCCACCGATCAACGGCTGGTCGTCGCCGACGAGATCCGGCCAGGGCGTGTGCACAGCCGCCTGTACGGCGCCGCCCGGCACGTCCAGCCGGTAACCGTCGCCGACGAAATGGCAGGCGATGTCAATCTCGCGCCCGTCCTCGATAAAGCGCAGGACAGTATGGCCGGTATCGTTCAACCGCCACCCGTCGGCAAGCGCCCAGGGCGACCAGGGGTCGGCGGACTCCAGGGCCGTCTGCAACGCCAGCCCGCGGCGCTGCAACAGCAAGGCCAGACAGGCCAGCGCAAGCACCGGGTCTGGCGCGGGTCCGGGGCTCGGCAAGAGCGCGTCGAGATTGCGCTCGATGAAGCTGGTATCGACGGCGCCGGCGCAAAAGTCGGGGTGATCCATGATCCGCGACAGGAAGACGGCGTTGGTCGCCACGCCCACGACCCTGATCTCGCGCAGCGCCTTGGCCAGCGCCGCCAGCGCCGTCTCGCGACTGTCGGCATGCTGGATCAGCTTGGCGATCATCGGGTCATAGTCGGGCGGTACAGCTGCGCCGCCGTCGTCGATGCCCGAATCCACCCGCAGGTCCGCGCCCCATGGCGCATCGAAATAACTCACCACGCCGGGCGCCGGCAGGAATCCGCGCGCCGGGTCTTCGGCATAAAGGCGGGCCTCGAGCGCATGGCCCTCAATGCCAATATCGTCCTGCGCCAGCGGAAGCGTTTCCCCGGCCGCCACCTTGAACTGCCATTCCACAAGGTCGGTGCCGGTAATCATCTCGGTCACCGGATGCTCGACCTGCAATCGCGTATTCATCTCCATGAACCAGAAACCGCCGGGCCCGCCCTCCGGCCCGGTCTCGGCGATAAATTCCACGGTGCCCGCGCCGCAATAATCGACCGCCCTGGCGGCGCTGACCGCGGCCTCGCAGATCCGGGCGCGCCATTCGCCGGTAACCCCCGGGGCCGGCGCTTCCTCGATCACTTTCTGGTGGCGGCGCTGGACCGAGCAGTCACGCTCATACAGATGGACGATAGCGCCGTGGCTGTCGCCGAACACCTGCACCTCGATATGGCGCGGCGTTTCGATATATTTTTCGACCAGCATTCGATCGTCGCCGAAAGCCGCCTTGGATTCGCGCCGGGCCGAGGCCAGCGCATCGGCGAAGTCCTTTTTGCCGCGCACGATGCGCATGCCCTTGCCGCCGCCGCCCGCAGACGCCTTCAGCAGCACCGGCCAACCGATCTTTTCCGCCGCCGCCAGCAGTTTGGCCGGTTTCTGGTCCTTGCCATGATAGCCGGGGACGACCGGCACGCCGGCCTTTTCCATGATTGCCTTGGCCGCCGCCTTGTCGCCCATGGCGCGGATCGCCGCCGGCGAGGGGCCGATGAAGATAATGCCGGCATCGGCGCAGGCTTCAGCGAATTTCGCATTCTCCGCCAGGAAGCCGTAGCCCGGGTGAATGGCGTCCGCCCCGGTTTTCTTCGCCACCGAAACGATCTCTTCGAACTTGAGGTAACTTTGGTCGGCGGGCGAAGGACCAATAAAGCTTGCCTCGTCGGCCTCGCGCACATGCAGGGCATCGCGGTCGGCCTCGGAAAAAACCGCGATTGTCCGAATCCCCATCCGGCGCGCCGTGCGGATAATCCGACAGGCGATTTCTCCGCGATTGGCGATGAGGACCGAGCGGATCATGGCGGTGCGACCAGCAATTCGCTGTGCGGTCTCATTCGCCGGCCCAGTCCGGCTTGCGCTTGCCCAGGAAGGCGGCCATGCCTTCCTTCGCTTCGTCGGTGGCGCGGCGGCCGGCGATGCGCTGAGCGGTGTCGGCGCGCACGGCGTCGCCGGTACGGTCCAACTCCCAAATGTCGCGGAACAGTGCCTTTACTTCCTCCTGTGCCCCAGGTGCACCGGCCACCAGCCTCTCGGTTATGTCATCGACCACCGCGTCGAAGGTCTTCCGACGCTCGACCCGATGGACCAGACCGATACGCAGCGCCTCGGCGGCGTCGAAGCGCTCGCCGGTCAGCGCAAAACGGCGCGCGTGACGCGGGCCGATCGCGCGCAGCAGGTAAGGCGAAATGACCGAGGGGATCAGGCCGAGCCGGACCTCGGTGACGCCGAAGCTTGCGTCGTCCACGGCAATCGCGATGTCGCATGCGCCGATCAACCCGACCGCGCCGCCATAGGCCCCGCCATTGATTTTGGCCACCGTCGGCTGGGGCAGCGAGTCCAGCGCATGCAGCATGTCGGCCAGCCGCTTGGCATCGCCGAGATTGGCCTCCATGGAATAGTTAGCCATCTCCTGCATCCAGTTGAGATCCGCGCCGGCCGAAAAACTCTTGCCGGCGCCGGTCAGCACCACGACGCGGACCAACGGGTTCCGCGCCAGATGCCCGAAGGCATCGCTCAAATCGGAGACCAGCACCTCGTTGAAAGCGTTGTGCTTTTCCGGCCGGTTCATGGTGACGGTGGCGATCCCCCGCTCGTCGGTATCCACGGTCACGAAATCCTTGCTCATGCGGCTCACCTCATCACATTCTGAAGACACCGAATTTCGTTGGCGGAATCGGGGCGTTCAGCGCCGCCGAGATCGACAGGCCCAGCACCATGCGGGTATCCGCCGGGTCGATGATGCCGTCGTCCCACAGCCGCGCCGTGGCGTAATAGGGATGGCCCTGATGTTCGTACTGCTCCAGCAGCGGCGCCTTGAATTCGGCTTCGGCTTTCTTGCTCCATTTCTTGCCGGCGGCCTCGATATTGTCGCGGCGCACCTGGGCCAGCACGCCGGCCGCCTGCTCGCCGCCCATCACCGAAATCCGGGCGTTCGGCCACATGAACAGGAAGCGGGGCGAAAAGGCGCGGCCGCACATGCCGTAATTGCCGGCCCCGAAGGAACCGCCGATGACGATGGTGAATTTCGGCACGTTGGCGCAGGCTACGGCGGTGACCAACTTGGCGCCATCGCGCGCGATTCCGCCCGATTCATACTTCCGGCCGACCATGAAACCGGCAATGTTCTGCAGGAAGACAAGTGGTATGCCGCGCTGGGCGCAGAGTTCGATGAAATGCGCGCCCTTCAGCGCGGACTCGGAAAACAAAATGCCGTTATTGGCAATAATGCCAACGGGATACCCGTGTATTCTGGCAAATCCGGTGACCAGTGTTTCGCCGTATAGCCGCTTGAATTCGTCGAACTCGCTGGCGTCGACGATGCGGGCGATCACCTCGCGCACGTCGTAGGGCTTGCGCAGATCCTGAGGCACGATGCCGCAGAGTTCCCTGGCGTCGTAGAGCGGCTCGCGGGCCTCGGCCAGGTCCAGCGTTACCTGCTTGACCCGGTTGAGATGGCCGACGATGCGCCGCGCGATGGCCAGTGCATGGGCGTCGTCGGCGGCCATATGGTCGGTGACGCCGGAGGTCCGCGAATGCACTTCGGCGCCGCCCAGCTCCTCGGCGCTCACCACCTCGCCGGTCGCCGCCTTGACCAGCGGCGGGCCGCCCAGGAAGATGGTGCCCTGGTTCTTCACGATAATCGATTCATCCGACATCGCCGGCACATAGGCGCCGCCCGCGGTACACGACCCCATGACGACGGCGATCTGCGGAATGCCGGCGGCCGACAGGGTCGCCTGATTATAGAAGATCCGGCCGAAATGGTCGCGGTCGGGGAAAACCTCGTCCTGGTTGGGCAGATTGGCGCCGCCGGAATCCACGAGATAGACGCAAGGCAGGTTGTTCTGCCGCGCAATCTCCTGGGCGCGCAGATGCTTCTTCACGGTCACCGGATAATAGGTGCCGCCCTTGACCGTGGCGTCGTTGCAGACCACCACGCATTCGATACCGGTGATGCGCCCGACGCCGGTGATAATGCCGGCGGCCGCAATGTCGGCGTCATACATGCCGTGGGCTGCCATCTGGGACAGTTCAAGAAACGGCGACCCGGGATCAAGCAATGTGCGCACGCGCTCCCTCGGCAGCATCTTGCCGCGCCCCGTATGTTTCGCCCGCGCGGCCTCGCCGCCGCCCAGCTTGACGCCTTCGACTTCGGCCCGCAGATCGTCCACCACGGCCTGCATGGCGGCGCTGGCGGCGGCAAAGTCGGAAGAGCGGACATCAATGGTGGACTTAAGGACGGTCATGGCAGGTTACCAGCCGCCGGTTTCCAGCCAGCGGTCGATATCGTCCAGCTTGTCGTGGCCCCAGAAGGGTTCGCCATCGACGACGATATAGGGTGAGCCGAAGGCCCCGCGTTCGATCGCGGCCGCGACTTCCCGCTTGACCCGATCCTTTACCGCCGCGTCGCCCAGCGCCAACCGCAAGGCGTCGCCATCGACGCCAAGGCCGGCGGCGACCGCCACGATGGTGTCGATGACCGTGATATCGCGGCCCTCGCCAAAGGTTGCGTCATAAAGCGCGGCGGCCAGGTCATGCGCCATTGCCGGGTCGTTGTCCGAGAGCCAGTAGAATGCCCGCGCGGCGGCGACCGACAGGAACGGGAACTGTCCGGGCAATTGGAACGGCACGTCCATCTGCCGTGCGGTTCGCAGCAGATCAATCAGCGCATATTCACCCTTCATCGGAATGTCGAGCAGCGGCTTGGAGCCGGTGGTGGGAAACACCGCGCCGATCAGATGCGGCCGCCAGGTGACCGCGCGGCCATGTTTCGCCGCGATCGCATCGATCTGCCTGGAGGTCAGATAACCGTATGGGCTGGAGAAATCGAAGTAGAAATCGATCGGATCGAGCATTGGCATTACTGCCCCGACGTGACGGTGACCACTAATATTTCGGGCTTGTTGTTCAACCGGATGGGAAATTCGTCGGTACCGATTCCCGCAGTAACGAACATCTGGTGCTCGTCTTCG
>CAXMQC010000091.1:0-3810 GCA_964195285.1 Akkermansiaceae bacterium | reverse complement strand
CCAGCGCTTTCATGGGAAAGCCGCTCCAAGGCACGTCCATGGCCCAGGCCTCGACGCAGCGGAGGCGGTAGAGCCGTTCTTCCAGAGGCATGCTGCGCAGCAATTCGTCGATATCCAGAAGCTGTTCCTTTTCGACCATCCCGTCGATGCGAACCTGCCAGGGTCGGATTTTCATGGCCTGCGCGCGCGAGGAGATCTGCTTGTGGCTGCCGAATTCATAAAAATTGTTGTATTTGGTCGCGTCGGCCTCGTCACTGAGCGGGCGATCCACCCGATAGCGAAGATTCTGCTTTACCGGATACAGATCCGCCGTGGGGTCGGGTTCGGCCTTCGCCTCTTCCTCGCAGGCGGTCAAGAATGCCGCCGCGCTGGTCAATAGGATCGGCCCCGTCGCCAGCGATTTCATCAGCTGCCGCCGGCGCAGAAACAGGGATTCGTCGGTAGCTTCGCGTTCCGGGCGTTCCCACCCGCGAGGGATTTTGATCAACATTCGCGCATACTCCTTAGTGTCTCTCTCGCACTTACATAGGGCCGAGATGTCACGGAATGCTCACGAACAACAAATATATTATTGTTTGGAAGACGGGCAACCCGGCGCGCGGCGGCCGGCAACATAGTCGTCTATCAAGGCCAGCAACCGGGCGCGGCCAAAGCTGGCGAAATGCCCGGCATGAACGATGCGCACCGGAATCTTGCGCAGCCTTTCCATGCTGGCGAGGTAATGATCGACATTCGAATGGTAGGCATTGTCCAAGAGCTCGCCATCGTAAACAACGTCGCCGGAGAACAGGATACCCGACGCCTCTTCCCACAGGGCGATGGAACCCGGCGAATGGCCCGGCAGGTGGATGATCTCGAAATGCCGGTCGCCCAGATCGACAACATCGCCTTCCTGCAATAACCGGGTGGCCGGGGCCGGCCGCACCTCGTAATCCGCCGCCTTGTAGTCGGTGGTCGGCAAGACCGTGAACATGGTGTCGCTGACCCATGTATCGGCAACGGTATTGCGCCGCGAGGGGCAGGCCAGGATCTCGGCCTCGGCGGCGTGTACGGCCCGTGCGGGGAATTCATGATGGCCACCGATATGGTCGAAATGGGCGTGGCTGGCGACCGCCACCAGCGGGCGTTCGCAGACCAGTCGCACATGGTCGCGCAAGCTGACCACGCCCATGCCGCTATCGACCAGCAGGTCCCGATCGCGGCCCCGGACATGCCATATATTGCAGCGATAGAAAGGCTTGATATGGGATTCCCGGATCAGGGATATCCCGTCATCAAGCTTTTTCGTCTCGTACCAATTGCCGCCGGTCACAGGACGGTGCGCCGGATCCGGCAATGCGGATCACGCCGCCTTCTGGCGACTGGCGACCACATTGTCGGCAATTCGCCCGGTCAGCTCGGACAAATGGTCGAACTTCCATTCATAGGTTCCGACGCCGAAGGTCAGCGATCGCAACTCGATGATGATGTCGTGCAGTTCGGCCTGCGGCATATTGGCCGCCACATCGTCCCAACCGGACCAGCCTTCCTTTGCGTCAAAGCCCAGAATCTGGCCCCGGCGTTTGCTGATCAGGCCCTGCACCTTGGCTGTATAGGCGTTGGGTACGTAAACATGGACCTCGCAGATCGGTTCCAGCAACACTGGTTGGCAGCTCGGCATGGCTTCCTTCATGCCGGCTATCCCCGCCAGCCTGAACGCCATGTCGGAACTGTCGACCGCATGATACTGGCCGTCATACAAATTCACCGCGAAATCGACCAGCGGGAAGCTCAAGGGCCCCTTTTTCATATAGTCGCGAATGCCCGCCTCGACGGCCGGGATATATTGGCGGGGCACCGCGCCGCCGGTAATCGATTCGGTGAATTCGAACCCGCTGCCGCGCGGCAGGGGCTTGATTTCGATATGCACGTCACCGAACTGGCCGTGGCCGCCCGATTGTTTCTTGTGCCGGGCATGTTGTTTTGCGCTGCGGCGGATGGTTTCCTTGTAGGGGGTCATCGGCCGGCGCATGTCGACCGCCACATTGTATCGATTGGCCAAGCGCTCAGCCGCCACCTGGAGATGGATTTCGCCCTGCCCCCACAACACCATCTCATTGGTGTCCTGACTGTGCTCGACGCTGATCGAGGAATCCTCGTCGGTCAGCTTGGTGATTGCCGACGACAGCTTGACTTCATCCTCGCGTTTCTTCGGCGTGATGGCGAAGGAATAGATCGGCTGCGCCGGTGATGGCCACGATGATCCGCTCAACGTGCCGGTAGCACCCAGCAGATCGCCGGTCGAAACGTTGTCCATGCGGCCCATCGCCACGATTTCGCCGATACCGGCGTTTGGAATTTTTCCCTGGGTATGTCCCATCATGCGAAACAGGCCGCTAATCTTGTGCGAACCCATGCTCATGCCGTCCTTGACCGACCCGTTCCATATCCGGGCCAGCGATGTCTTGCCGGTATGCGCCATGTGATAGGTCTTGAATACCTGGACCAGCGGGTCGCCGGATACGTCGCCAAGGCGTTCGCGGGTTTCATGAGGCTCCGGTGTTTCATGGCGCAAGGCCTTCATCAGGCGCTGAACACCGTGCATCTTTTCGGCCGCGCCGAGAAATACCGGCACGATAAAGTCATTGGCGAGATCGTTGGTCAAATGCGAAAATATATCCAACTTCTCGGGCACTATGTCTTCCAGCAACTGCTCCAGCAGGTCATCGTTGAAATCCGCCAAGGTTTCCAGCAAATCCTGGCGCGCCTCGGCCCCGCGGTCCTCCAGGTCGCCAGGAATCGGAATCAGGTCCGACTGTTCGCCTGGCTTGTACTTGTAGGCGCGCTCCGACACGAGGTCGACATAGCCGGATATGGATTCGCCGTCACGGATCGGCACTTCACGAAGCACCAGTTTGCGCGAGGATACGCCCTGCAAAGCCTCCATCAGGTCGCGTACGCGCACATCCGTATGGTCCAGCTTGTTGATGAATACCATGTGCGGAATTTGGTGTTCGTCAAGGAAGTGGAACAGCGGGGCAAGGGTCAGTGCCCTTTCGATTTCCGGGTCGCAGACGACGACGGCGACATCAGCCACCATCAGCGCCGATCGTGCATCGTTCCAGAACTCCACCGAACCGGGGCAATCGAGGAAATGCCAGGTCTCCCCGAGAAACTGGCCGGTCGCGGCCGATATTTCTACGCTCATGTCGCGGCCTCTCGCTTCTGACGAGGCGTCGCCGACTGTATTTCCGTCTTTTTGATTTCCCCTGCGATCGATCGCCCCACAAGTATATAGGAGCGATTCCATCAAGGTCGTCTTGCCACTCAAATAAGGACCGACCAATGCTGCGACGCGCGGGGCAGCGGGATTGGTGCCGGGCATGTGATTCTCCTTTCCGGATGATTAGTTGTTTTCATCCGGCGCCCCCGCGCGGGAACGCGGTGACGCCGTTCCCTGTAACGCCTTATGGTTCCAGCGCACGGGCCGCGATGCAAGAGAAATCGGCGGGGGGCCGGCCGACGCGGTGGAAATCATATGGCCAAATGGTGAGAAGGACGTGATCAAGGGCCCGTTCCCGGCCGGCGCGCGCTACGTCATCACGCGGGGGTCATAGGAAAACCGTCGGAGACGGCGGCTTTCCCAAGTTAGGCTAGTCACGCCCGTTCGCGAGCGGCTTCAGCACGGCGTACACCGTGTCGCTGACCGGCGTCGGCACACCGAGTTCGCGGCCCAGCCGCACCACCGCACCGGTCAACCATTCCAGTTCCAGCCGGTTGCCACGTTCCAGGTCGCCCAGCATCGACGCCTTCATTTCGCCGGGCAGGCCT
>CAXMQC010000090.1:0-1662 GCA_964195285.1 Akkermansiaceae bacterium | reverse complement strand
GGGCCCTGGTGCTGGGCAAGGAAAGCGGCATGAAGACCTACGACGATCTGGCGGCGGTCGACAAGCCGGTCAAATTCGCTACCTCCGGCGTGGGTTCGGCTTCCTACACCGATACCCAGTTGATCCGTTCCGCGCTGGACTTGAAAATAGAGGTCGTGCCCGGCTTCAACGGCAATGAGGGCGAGCTTGCCATGCTGCGCGGCGAAATCGGCGCGCAGGTTGGCTCGATGAGTTCCCTGCAATCCTTCGTCGACAACGGCTATGGCACCTTCGGCCTGGCCATCGGCGGTAATGCCGCCGGCGTACCGCAGGCCGCCGACAAGGCGACCACTGACAAGGGCAAATCCATTGTCGCCCTGGTGCAGGCCATGTCGGAGCTCGGCCGGCTGACGGCTGCCCCCGCGGGAACCCCCGCGGCGCAGGTCGCCGATTTGCGCGCGGCCTATGAGAAGTCGCTGACCGATCCCGCCCTGCTGGCCGAGGCGGAAAAGCTGGGAATTCCGATCCAGCCGGCTTTTGGCGATACCGTCGCGGGTCTTGTCGGCGATGCCTTGAACCAGAGCCCGGAGACGGTGGAAATCATCGCCGCCGCGGTCAATGTGAAAATCAAGCTGGTGACGGTGAAGACCGCCCTGACCTCCCTTTCCGAGGATTTCAAAACGATCAAGTTCGCCTCGGGCGATGCGACGATCAAGGCGAAGATTTCCGGCTCGCGTACGGAGATCACGATCAATGGCGAGAAAGCCAAGCGTAAAAAGCTGATGGTCGGCATGGTCTGCGAGATCTCCTACGATCCGGAACATGAAAAAAATGAACCGAAGAAGATGGCCTGCGAAAAATAACGAAACGGCCGCCAGGGTGAATTGACTCGCCCAGGCGGCCCCTTATTCTCGAACGGGTTTATATTCGTCATGCAGTTCGAACAGGTTCTGTCATCCCTGCTGTCCGTTGTCGGGTCGCCCAACTTGATGGGATTGATTATCCTGGCGGTGCCCATCGGGATGTTTTTCGGCGCGATTCCTGGACTTGGCGGCAAGCTGGGCATCGTATTGCTGATCCCGTTCGTGTTCGGGATGGATCCGCTGGCCGGCGCCGTTTTCCTGATGGCGATGCATGCCGTGGTCCATACCGGCGGGTCGATCCCCAGCATCCTGTTCGGCGTGCCGGGAACCGGCCCGGACGCGGCTACCATCGTCGACGGTTTCCCGATGACCAAGAAGGGCGAGGCCGGACGCGCGTTGGGGGCGAGCCTGGGCGCCTCGGGATTCGGGGGTGTCGTCGGCGCGGTTTTCCTGGCCTTCATGCTACCGCTGCTGCGCCCCGTGGTGCTGGCCTTCAGCCCGGCGGAATTCTTCCTGCTGGCGATATTCGGGATTACTTTCATCGCCACCCTGTCGGGCAAAAGCCTGCGCAAGGGCCTGCTGGTCGGCATGCTCGGCCTGATGCTGGCCTTCGTGTCGCTGGACCCGCATACCGGCGCCCAGCGTTACACCTTCGACATGCTGTTCCTGTGGGACGGGATGGATGTGATCACCGCCGTCCTCGGCATATTCGCGGTCCCTGAGATGATCGCGCTGGGCGTCCAGGGCGGCTCGATCGCGCAAGTTAGCGGCAAGGCCGCGCGCTATAACCTGCGCGAGGTTATCGACGGCATCTTCGATG
>CAXMQC010000089.1:0-5997 GCA_964195285.1 Akkermansiaceae bacterium | reverse complement strand
CGAAAAAATCGACAAATACGCCCATGCTTACGGGAACAACCAGCGACGCGAACCGGTTCGCGGTGCTCCGCAATCCAACGCCCAACCCCTGACGTGACGGGCCAGCCGCCCTGGAGAGGATCGTGAGAACCGGCGGCAGGGTAAGGCCGATGCCGAATCCGAACAGCACCGCGAGACCGGCCATTACAACAAGCGAGACGAAGAAGAGCGTTACGGAGATCGATACGACCGACACGGCGATCGCGCCGATCAGAATCCAGGATTGGTTGATGTATCGCGAAAGCACGCCGTTGAGCAACGCGCTCAGGCTTGCGATGAGGGACGACGTGGCGATCAGGCTCCCAATAACCGTGCCCGTATAACCGATCGAATCCAGATACACCGGATAAAACGAGCCCTGAACGCCGACCGCCCCGATCCGGCCGAATGCCGCGACAACCACTAGGGCGACCGTGGGCACGGCGGCGAATTTCGCCGCCGCCACGTAATCCTTTAACCTTGGCGCCAGAACGGCCAGGCTGAACGGGACCGGCGGATGTTCGACATCGGCTTCGGCCGCCGGGAGAAATCGGATCGAAACCCACATCGCCGCGCACCAGACGGTAACCGCCGCGAAGGCTCCGTAGGGTCCGAGAGTATCCCAGGCGAGCCCGTCCACCAGAGGCCCGGCGAAAGTGCCGGCAACGGAAGCGAAACCGAAGCGGCCGGAATGGACCGGGCTGCCGGCCGTCAATCCGCCAATTTGTGTCTGCGCGCCAATCCAGGCTTTGCGTCAGCCCGAAAAGAAGTTGCAGGAACATCAGCATGGGAACCCAGGGCATCAGGGGATAAAGAGGGACCAGCAGAACGCAGGCTCCGGCGACCCAGAACATGACCCGCCGCACGCCAAGACGGTCCATGACGACACCGCCATGGATCGAAAACATCAGCGGAAGCAACGCGCGCGCGCCCATAACAAGGCCAATCTCCAGGGGCGTAGCGCCAAGTTCCAGGGCCCAAAGGGGGACCACGATCCACATTGTCGGAACCAGGCCCAGACTGAAGAAGCCACTGGCGTAGCAGGCCGCCTCGGTCACCAGATCCAGCGGTCGCGTTTCTTGCCCCTGAGTGTCGCCCGCGGTCATACAGCCGCGCTGGTTGCTCTTCTTCTTTACCATCGTCCCCGGCCCCCTCAATCAGTCGCCGGCAAGAATCCTGTCGAGCGCGGGCCGGTCCAGGCCGTCGATCATCCGTGCGACCTCATCCATGAGCGGCAGGTTCAGCCCGGCTTTTTCCGCCATGGCGAGCGCGTTTTCCATATCCTTTACCGGCCATGTTGGCTGGATGTTGGCAAACTGACGCAGCACCCAGGAATCGGCGCTGCAATCCTTCAGCGCCGGCAACAGAGCGTCGGGCGCGACACCCAATGCCGTGCCGAACCGCAACGATTCCGATACCGCGACGAGCGCCGACCAGAGCAGCAGATTGTTGACCGTCTTGGCCACCTGACCGGCGCCAAGCCCGCCAACATGATGCACAGCGGCGGCGAAACTGTCGAGCACCGACCGCGCTTGTTCCAACACCTGCGCCTCGCCGCCGACCAAGATGGTCATGGTGCCGTCGATGGCCGCCTGCACCCCCTTGGTCAGGGGCATGTCAAGCAGGTCCACGCCAGCCGCAGTGGCAGGGCCAGCCAGCGATTCGACGGTTTCCTTGCGGACAGAAGAGCAAATCCCGACGATACGGCCGGCCGCATCGCCCGAGAACAGGCCGTCGGGCCCGGTGCATACCGATACCACGTCTTCGTCACTCGGCACGATGACGAGCACCATGAAAGAACGCCGCATGACTTCGGCCGGGCCGGACAGGCACTCGACCGTGGATGCGGCGGCATCACAAGTCGCCCTGTCCGGGTCGTATCCGTTAACCCTGTATCCGCCGCGCGCCAGATGCCCGGCCATCGGCCCGCCCATGCGGCCCAGGCCAATCACGCCGACGGTATTTTCGGTCACGATCATGGATGTCTCCTTCGGGTAATCGCTACCGATACGCGCCAGTCTATATCGACGGTATCCAGTCCTTGAGTACCGGAAACCAGCCGCCAAGGACGGTATGCGGCCAGGGCAAATGCAGCAGCCGCTCGAACACGGCGTACGCGAATACCGTAATGCCGGCGGCTATGGGCAGGGTCAGGCGCCACTTCTCGTTACCCTCGATGCGCATGTAGAGGACCACGAACACGAACACCGTCGGCAACATGCCGATCACGGCGATGAGGGAGAGGAAGCCGAGCAGCCAGCAGAAGTAGATGACGGCGCGGCGCGCAACGACCGCCTTCTCGATGCCGCGGTCGTCCGCCTGAAGATCGAGGCGCAACGATTGGGTGGCGCCTTCCTTGCCGTCCTGTGCCGGCGTGCGACCGCCGACATTTGAACGAAACGTATAATTTAGAAAGCTGATCGCGGCGACGGCCAAGGCAAAAAGACCGACACTCAAAGGCGCGACTCTGGCGCTGAAGTTCCAACCCGTTGCCTTGAAGACCATCGCCCCGAGGAGCGCGATGAACCCGAGGTAAAACACGCTCGCGACGCCGAACCGGGGCGCGGTGAAGCGGGTGAACATGGCGACCAAGCCGCCAGTCGCCCGTAATTCCCTCAACAACGGGCGAATGAGGCCCCACAGGGCGATCGCAAACACCACCGCCACCACCGGGCGCATCAGCCAGTCGAACTCGTAACGCTGGATCGAGATGAACATATAGCGCTCGACGATATCGCCCAGCACGACACCCAGAATCAATGGCGGCCGCGGCCAGTTCACGCGCTTCATGAACCACCCCAGGACTCCAAACAACAGCACGGTGTAGAGATCGCCCCACTGGCGCGAGCCCGAGAAGGCGCCGATGAATATCACGGTCAGGATCAACGGCATAATAATGGGTTGGCGAATTTGGGCGATCTTCGCGAACTGGTTGGAGAAGGCAAAGCAGAGACCGGCGCCGAGAATATTTGCCAGCGCCACGCTCCACACGATGGTGTAGGTGATGTCGAGGTTCGTGCTCAGCATTTCGGGACCGGGAACGAGCCCGAGAATAAGGAAGGCGCCGAGGAGGATCGCCATCGACGCGCTGCCCGGGACGCCGAAGGCGATGGTCGGCACCAGCGCGCCGCCCTCCTTGGCGTTGTTCGAGCTTTCCGACGCGATGACGCCGCGGATATCGCCCTTGCCGAAGGTCTCGGCCGCGCCCTTTTCGGTCCGCGCCGCGTGGCCGTACGCGATCCAGTCGATCACCGCGGCGCCGATGCCCGGAATAGAGCCCAGCGTCGAACCAAGACAGGCGCAACGGATCACCAGCCACCAGTTGCGGAACGTGTCCTTGACGCCTTCCCATTGTCCCGAGCGCGAATCGATCTTGGCGTCGCCGGCGATGCTGCGCCGGGCAATAGCCATATCGGCGAGCTCGGGCAGGGCGAACAACCCCAGCGTGATTGGAACAAGGTGCAGACCGTCCCAAAGATAAAGCGTGCCCAGGGTCCAGCGTAGTGTGCCGGTCTGGGGGTCTTGCCCGATCATGGCGATCATCAGACCAAACCCGGCCACGGCCAGACCCCGGAGCGGCGTGCCGGCGCTCAGCACGGCGACCATCGACAGGCCGAGGATCGCGAAGGCCAACAGCTCCGGCGAGCCCATTAACAGGATAAACGGCCGCAGGACCGGAATCGAGACGCCAAGCAACAGGGCGCCGAACACGCCGCCGATGAGCGAGGCGGAATACGCCGCCCCGAATGCGCGGCCCGCCTGTCCCTGCTTCGCCAGCGGGTGGCCGTCGAGGATCGTGGCTGCCGAACCGGTCGTGCCCGGCACGCCGAACAGCACCGCCGGGATGGTGTCGGACGTCGTCACCACCGAGCCCATCCCGAGCAGCATGGCGAAGGCCGAATACGGATCGTCCTGGAGCGTGAAGGCAAAGGGCAGCAGGAGGGCCATGCCGACGATGCCGCCGAGGCCCGGAATCACCCCCAGCGACAGGCCGATCAGAACGCCGAGGCCGAGGAACATCAGGCGGGTCGGGTCACTCATGATGACCAGCGCCTGAAGCGCCATGTCCAGCATGCTTACGTCCACGGACTCATACCAATGCTCGCTGATAATGACTCATTTGATGGCCACAAGGATGCCTGGAGACGCCACGCCAGAATTCCGGGTCCGAACAAGACCTTCGGCATAATGGAACGCCCCGAAGTGAGGGAAATCATGAACCTCCTAACGAGTCGGGGCCGCCGCCGGGATTCATCCGCGTCAATCGCGCCCCGGAAGGCGGCCCCGTATCGTATCGCCCCCGCGTTACTCGCAGGAAACCGTCTTGGCCTCGCTGCCGCTCTTGCCCTTGAGATCGGCGGTGCAGTTCATCCCAACCGTGATCGCGCCGCGATCGCCCGGCTGGCCGCCAATCGTCACTTTGGTGCGCGAACCACTGATCTTAGCCGTATCGTCGCCGATATGGATCGTGCGACCCTCCTTCACCACCTTGGTGACGGCGCCCTTCAACGTTACCGACGCGATCTTGATCTTGGTTATCTCGATATTGCCGATATTCTCGCGCGCCGCGGTCGCCGCTTCGACGATGTCCTTGGGCGACGAAACAACCGCGTTGATGAGCTGGGCAACTTCCTCGCCGCTGATGGGCGCGAGTTCCAGCTTCTGCTTTTTCGCGTCGGCTACGAAGTCCGGGTCGCTCATGGTGGCCATGAACGCTGCCTGCAAGGCCTTGGCCCGATCAGCCGGAACGCCCGGCGGCGCCACGAACGGGCGGCCCCAGGCCTGACGTGCGAAGATAAGCTTCAGAACAGCCTTGTCTTTTTCGGACTCGGCCAGGTCGCTCGCGAGCGGCACATCGGGCAATTCCGGATGCTTCGCGCCCGACATCTGCATGATAATGCTGACCTTCTTGTCCTTGAGCCAGCCCGGCCTGGTGGACTTGACGCTGGACCAGGACCAGCCGCAGCGGCCATCCACCTCGCCGCGCTCGATCGCGAGGTTGATGTCGTTGCCGCCCGGATAGCCGGTGATCAGCTTGAGCTTGGTGCCGAGAATATTGTTCATGACCTTGGGGAACGCGTCGGTGTCGGCGCCGGGGCCGGTGCCGCCGACGATCATCACCGCGGACTGAAGGTCCGAGTAGGTCTTGAACGGCTTGTCGTGCCACGCGACGCAGACGCTGACCTCGTTGTTGGCGCTGCCGAGCCAGGTGAACTTGCTCGGATCGAACTTGGCGTCCTTGTTGCCGAACAGCGGCTCCGTGGGCATGCCGCGGCCGACGATGCCGATCGCCGTGCCATCCTTGGGCAGGGTGTTGTACATGTCGTTGGTCAGCAGCAGGCTGCCGGCGCCGGGCCGGTTCTTGGGCACGATTTCCGGGTTGCCGGGAATATGCTTGCCCATGTTCCGGGCCACAGTGCGGGCATACCTGTCGTAGCCGCCGCCGGGGCTGTAGCCGATGTACAGGGTGATGGTCTTGCCCTTATAGAAATCCGCGACCGCATCGGCGCTCGCGGTTGTCGGCGCCATCACGCCAATGGCCACGACAGCAAGGACCAGCGTGGCGAGATATCCCAATGTTTTGCGGTTCATATTAATTTCCTCCCTCGATTTTCCCGAGTTGTTTTCAAGGTTTTCCGAAAAGCACGCCCGAGCATGGTCGCGACCTCGCCGAAAACGCTATTGGCCGTAACGGCCGGCATTTTTTTTCAAATCGGCCGCCAGCCAAAAAGCCCCGCCATTTCAGCATCAAACTACATTGGAAACAACCCCGCCAAGACTTTGCAAGCATGGGCTCCAAGTTCGATCATTATGGATTTGTCACCACATGCAGGATCGCCGCGGCCCGGCGCCGGCCGGACCCGCGTGGAGAGGCCATAACATGTTGGCTTGACATACATCGTAATTTTGTTCTGTCTGGCCGCCGGGCTAATCCGATAGCCTGAATCGGAACATGGCGGGTGGAATCCGGTCAGGGTT
>CAXMQC010000088.1:0-4184 GCA_964195285.1 Akkermansiaceae bacterium | reverse complement strand
CGCCGAACTCGAGCCCCAGCACCGTGACCACCGGGATCATGATGTTCTTCATCAGGTGCACCATGATGATGCGGCCCTGGCGCAGCCCCTTGGCGCGGGCGAACTTGATGTAGTCCTGGTGCACGATCTCGCGTGTGCCAGCCCGCGCCAGGCGCACAACCAACGACATCTTGAACAACGCCAGGTTGACGGCAGGCATGAGCAGGTGCGATAGCCCATCGAGGGTCAAAAAACTGACCTCGATTCCACCCAGCAGAACGGTATCGCCGCGCCCCGTCGAGGGCAGCCAGCCGAGCATTACGGCGAACAGCATGATCATCATCAGGCCAACCCAGAAAGTCGGCAGGCTGAAGCCGAGGATCGAGCCGGTCATGATCACCTTGCTGGTCTTGGTCTCCGGTTTCAGACCGGCGTAGACGCCGCACGGGATGCCGACGATGACCGCCAGGAACAGCGCCGCCAGCGCCAGTTCCAGAGTCGCCGGAATTCGCTGCACGATCAATTGCAGCGCCGGTTCGCCGAAGATGAACGAATCACCAAGGTCGCCCCTCAGCGCGTTGGTCACGAAATACCAGAATTGTTCGTGTAATGGCCGGTCGAGGCCCATGGCGTGCAGCACACGATCGATTTCCGCCTGGTCGGCTTCCGGGTTGATCATCATGTCCACGGGGTCGCCGACCACATTGACGCCGAAGAACACCAAGGCGCCCATGACGGCGATGACCGCCACGCTCTGCATCAATCGACGAATGATGAAAACCGACATTTGATCAGCCTCTGGACCGCGTTTCCGGCAGTAGAGAAGGCGTCGGGAGGCGCCTTGGCGGCGCCTCCCGCGAACGGCTTATTCGGGATAGACACCCGAAATGACGGTTGACTCGTCCGTCCTCGCCTTGAAGTTGACACCCTTGCGCGCCGCCCAGGTGCTGATCTGGTAGTGCAGCGGAATGATGCCGACGTCCTTGATGGCGACCTCGGTGGCCTTGGCCAGCAGGTTCTGGCGCTTGCCCGCGTCGACCGTCGCCAGGGCTTCCACGACCAGCTTGTCGACCTCGGCGTTGGAATAGCGGCCGCGGTTCGAGGCGCCGTGCCCTTTGGACTTGTCGTAGGTCGTCAGCAGCGATTTCAGCGGCGACGAGGCCTCGCCGGTGCCGGCGCCCCAGCCCACCAGGACGAAGCTGAATTCCGGCGTCTTGTCCGGACCGCCACGCGAGGCACGCTTGAAATAGACGCTCTTCGGCATGGTCTCGACCTTGGTCTTGATGCCGACACGGGTCAACATCTGGGCCACCGCCTCACAGATCTTGGCGTCGTTGATATATCGGTCGTTGGGGCCGTGGATGGTCAACTCGAAACCGTCCGGCAGGCCGGCTTCGGCCAGCAACTTCTTGGCCCCCTCGGGGTCGTAGGCGACCGGCTTCAGGTTCGGGCTGACGCCGAAGAAACCCTTGGGCAGCAACTGACCGGCCTTGATGGCGATGCCTTCCATGACCCGCTCGACGATGGCGTCGCGGTTGATTGCCATGGACATGGCGGTACGCACGCGCACGTCTTGCAGCGGATTCTTGATCGCGCCGCCACCGTTGGCCTTGACGAACGGCGAATTTTCACGGGCATGGTCAAGATGCAGATAGATCACGCGGTTCGAGATACTGTCCATCACCGTGACCTTGCTCTCCTTCATCAGGCGCGCGATGTCGATGGGGGGCACGTTGTCGACGAATTCGACATCGCCGGCCAGAAGCGCCGCGACCCGTGCCGGGCCTGCCTTGATCGGCTTGATGATGATCTTCTGGTACTTCGGTTTTTCGCCCCAGTAGGCGTCGTTGCGTTCCAGCTCGATGCGATCGCCCGGAACCCATTTGACGAACTTGAAGGCGCCGGTGCCGATGGCCGCCTTGCCCGAGTTGTAATCGCCTGTGTTGGCGCCCTCGCCATGCTTCTTCGAGATGATACTGAAGGTCGACAGGTCGTTCGGCATCAGCGGATAGGGAGCCGCCGTGGTGATATGAACCGTATGGCTGTCGATCTTCTTGATCTCCTTGCCCTTCAGGTAGGTGCCGAAACTGGACGGGCTGTTGGGCACATTCTGCGCGCGGCTGAACGTGAACACCACGTCGTCGGCGGTAAACGGCGAGCCGTCATGGAACGTGACACCCTGACGCAGCTTAAGCTCCCATGTCAGATCGTCGACCGCCGTCCACGAAACCGCCAGACCGGGTTTCAGCTGTTGGGTTTCGTCGGGCATGATCAGGCGATCGAATATATCCCGCGCCATCGCATTGTTCGGCGTCAGGTTATGGTAGTGCGGATCGATCGACGATGGTTCCGCCTTCAATCCCACGGTTAAGGTTTGCGCTCCGGCCGCTTGCGGCAACGCGATGGCGGCGGCAAGAAGACCTGCCGCGATGAACGAGCGTTTCATAAACATTCCCTGTTCTCCTTTGTTTTTTAGCGCCTCTGATTCTTATAGCGCCTCGCCTTCTTATTTCCGCTTTTCGCTGGAAATCTTGGTTTTTTGCGATTTCGTTGCGTAACGAAATGGCAGAATTGAGTCAACGGCTTCGGCTCGATGGTTGTGGAAATCTCCGGCGAACCTGCGAAACGAATCCGCTACACCCAAGCGGTGACACCATGGTCGGGAATAAGACTACGGGCTTACGGCCTATTCAGCAACGCTGTTTCGTTTTGTTTGGAACGAATATGTGAGCGATCGGGGCACTTGAAATACCCATCCAGCGCCTTCTTTCCTTCAGTTCCACCAGGTACCGCAGCCAACTCGCCCATGCAAAACCGGTACCCGGCCCGGCGATGATTGGCGCGGCGGGGGCAATGAGTTTATATTTGGTGCCTTCACCACACAGGAATGTCATCGCATGATCCAAGGTCCCGTCGACGAATATCCCCTCGAACTGACCCCGCCCGACATTTCCGCCTACAAGGCGGGGAATACCGGCGTCGACTACTTCACGACCCTCGAGTCCGGCAAACCGGGGCCGCATGTCATGGTGACGGCGGTGGTCCATGGCAACGAGCTCTGCGGTGCCATCGCGCTTGACCATCTGTTCCACGAAGACGTGAAGCCCGCGCGCGGCAAGCTGACGCTCGGTTTCGTGAATGTCGCCGCCTTCGAGAGTTTCGATCCCGAGGACCCACGGGCGTCGCGCTACGTCGACGAGGATTTCAACCGGCTGTGGGACGCAGCCACCCTGGACGGCGACCGCGACAGCGCCGAGCTTCGCCGCGCCCGGGAAATCCGACCTCTGGTTGATCAGGCGGATTTCCTGTTGGACATCCACTCCATGCAGCATGCGACGGCGCCGCTGATGATGGCCGGGCCGCTGCCCAAGGGTCGGGCGTTGGCGCGCGGCGTCGGCATCCCGGAGACCGTGGTCACCGACGCCGGTCATGCCGCAGGCACGCGTATGCGCGACTATCTGGGGTTCGCCGACCAAGCCAGCCCCCGCAACGCGCTGTTGATTGAATGCGGCCAGCACTGGGAAACCGGCAGCCGCGAGGTCGCGATCGAGACGGTCTACCGCTTCCTGCGGCATCTCGACGTCATTTCGCCGGATGTGGCCGCGCCCCATATTTCAGACGGCGCCGCCACCCAGAAATTCATCGAGGTCGCGGGTCCGGTGACTATCGAGACCGACGAATTCCGTTTCGCAATGGATTTCAAGGGCCTGGAGGTTATTGCGGACGCCGGCACGATCATCGGTTATGACGGCGACAACGAGATCAAGACTCCCTTCGACGACTGTATCCTGATCATGCCGTCACAGCGCCTGGACAAGGGCGCCTCCGCGGTCCGCCTCGGCCGTTTCGTAGCGGCACCGTAGCGAGTTCGTTTCGAGAACAGTCGGCACCGGCCCTATCCCGCGGTGGCGGCGAATACACGCATGAAATTCCCGCCGCTGATTTTCTCGATATCCGCGTCCGACATGCCGCGTTCCCGCAGCGCGTCGGGAATCACGTGGAAGGCGGAATAATCGTCATAGACCGGCCCGCGCACCGCATCCATGTCGGTGCCGATCCCGACATGATCGATGCCGACGGTATCGGCGAGCCTGGCGAGCTGTTCGCCGACACCGAACGCGACCTCGACCGGCTGGCCGAAACCTGCGGGCTTGCTGGTGCCTCGCTCGCCACCACCGCGGCCGATATTGATGACCGGCGCGAGA
>CAXMQC010000087.1:0-3977 GCA_964195285.1 Akkermansiaceae bacterium | reverse complement strand
ATTACGCGTTGCTGCTTCGCAGAACCAGCGGGCCGGAGGGCGACGAGGTTTTCGTCATCCTCATGGGCCATGGCGACGGCCGCTACAGTAAGGCGATCGAGTCGTTTTTCGGCGGCGTGGCGCAGGACATTTATCTCGGCTATCGGCCGTCCGGCACGGTCTTGCCCGCACCACCGGATACGGTCGAAAACGCCCCTCCGCTGGTTTTGGAGTATCCCGCCGTCACATTGAACATCCTCGGCCAGATTTCCGACGCCTTCTATTGGGACAGCCTGTCGGCGCGCTTCCAGAACACCCCGGCCCAGCGATAAGGCGCCTGCGTCAAAAAAACTTTGTTTTCGCCTGAATTTTTCCTTGAAATACCAACCCGGTTCGTCCATATCGCGCGTTCACAATTTTCGTGACCAGTGGTGTAATACCAAGGAGCGCTGATAAAGGCCCATTTGACCGGTTACCCTTGTCCGCTGGTCAGGCGTGGTTCGCGCCGTGGCGCCGCGCGCCACAAGCGGGCCACAACGCACCCGGCGGGCCGTGAGGCCCCATCAAATGGGTCTTTATCAACGCGCCTTGGTATAAATCAGGCGCCTACTGGTTGGGAGTACGAACTATGTCTGAAGCCACCGCATTCAACCTGCCGGGGACGGATCCGGATTGCGATCCGGATATTACCCGCAGCGTCGTTCCGCTGCATGCCGATCGTGGTGTTTGCGAGAATGACAAGGACTTCTTTGTCGAGCGCGGTGGTGTGCGTTACGCGGGCACGCATCTGATCATCGATTTGTGGGGCTGCGAGGGTATCGACGATATCGACCGGGTCGACGTGGCGATGCGCGACTGCGTGGCGGCCGCGGGCGCGACCCTGTTGCATATCCACTTGCATCATTTCACCCCGAATAACGGCGTGTCGGGCGTGGCCGTGCTGGCGGAATCGCATATCAGCGTGCATAGCTGGCCGGAATGCGGCTATGCGGCCTTCGACGTCTTCATGTGCGGCGATGCCGAACCACATAAGGCGGTCGACGTGTTGAAGGCCGCGTTCGGCCCGAGCCGGGTAAAGGTCACCGAACTTCTTCGGGGCGAAGACTGATGGAAGAGTGGTCGGAGGAAACTCTCCATGACGGCCTTCGCATCAAGATCAGGATCGACGAGCTGCTGTTTGACAGCAGGACCGGGCATCAGCGTCTGCAATTGTTCGAGAGCAAGGCCTTCGGCCGCGTCCTGACCCTCGATAGCGTGGTGCAAACCACGGAATCGGACGAGTTCATCTATCACGAGATGATGGCGCACTTGCCGATCTTGGCCCATGGCAAGGCCAGGCGCGTGCTGATTGTCGGCGGTGGCGACGGCGGCATGGCCGAGGAGGTGCTGAAGCATGCATCGGTCGAGCAGGTAACCATGGTCGAGATCGACGCCGGCGTGGTGGAATTCAGCAAACAGTACCTGCCGAACATCTGCAAAAACGCGTTCGACGATCCAAGATTGAACCTGGTCATCGCCGACGGCGCCAAGTTCGTCGCCGAAACGGCGGAACGGTTCGACGTCGCGATCATCGATTCGACCGACCCCATCGGCCCGGCGGAAGTTCTGTTCACCGAGGCCTTCTACGGCAACGTCAAGCGGTGTCTCAACGAGGGCGGTGTCGTCGCCACCCAGAACGGCGTGCCGTTCCTGCAAGGCGACGAGCTGACCAGCACGCTGGCGGCCTTCCGCAAATTGTTCCGCGACCCGACCTGTTATCTGGCTACCGTGCCGACCTATGTCGGCGGACCCATGGCGTTCGGCTGGGGCACGGACGATGCGAGCTTGCGGCAGGTTTCCGAAGAGGAGCTGGCGCGCCGTTTCGAGGCGACGGGCATCGAAACCCGCTACTACACGCCGGCTGTCCACAAGGCCGCCTTCGCCCTGCCGCCCTATATCCAGGACATGATCGAATAATGTTCGGGCTCGGAAACGGGGACGCACCATGATCGGCGTCTTCGATTCCGGGCATGGCGGGCTGACCGTTTTGCGGTCGCTGGCGCAGCGACTGCCCGAGCGCGGCTTCGTCTATCTCGGCGACCATGCCAACGCGCCCTATGGCGAACGCGACGCCAAGGCGGTCTATGACCTGACCCTTGAAAATATCGAGCGGCTGTTCCGCATGGATTGCCGGCTGGTGGTACTGGCGTGCAATACAGCGGCGGCCGTGGCGCTTCGTCGCTTGCAACGGACCTGGCTGGACGACGCCTGGCCCGGCCGGCGTGTGCTCGGCGTGCTGGTTCCCGTCGTCGAGGCCATCGTGCGCCAGCCCTGGCATGTCGAGGAACCCCATACCGGTCCGGATGCGCCGTCGGAAACGGTCGCCATCTTTGCCACCCGCCGCACCGTCGAAAGCCGCGCCTATGTCGGCGAGATTCTGAAGCGCGCGCCTGAAGTGCTGATCGTCCAGCAGGCCTGCCCAGGCCTGGTCGACGCCATCGAGGCCGGGGCCCCACAAGACGAGATACATGGATTGATCACGGGTTTCGCTACCGAACTACTGGATCGAATGCAGGGCGTGCTGCCCGACGTCGCGGTGCTGGGCTGCACTCATTACGGCCTGGTCGCAAAGGCCTTTCGCGACGCGCTGCCGCCCGGCACGGCCCTGCTGCACCAGCCTGACCTGGTCGCCGACAGCCTGGCCGACTACCTGGTGCGTCACCCGGAATTTCCCGCCGACAGCCAACAGACCGGCCGGCTGGACTTCCTGACCACCGGCGACCCGCAGCATGTTTCCAGGGTAGCGTCCCGCTTCTATGGCGCGGCCGCCGCCTTCCAAACTTTTAGCTGAATTCCTTCGCCGCGTCGGCCAGCCAGTCCCACAGATAGCGGGCGAAGCTGCACAGCACATAGATATCGTAAGTCGGCACATCGTCACGCTGGTGCAGCAGTATGTCGGCCTTGGCGAGAATCGACTGGGCACATTGGCCGGGGCCGAAGACGCGCGGGTGCAAATCCAACGGGCAGCCCTTCATCAGGACGCTGCGGGCATCGCGCCCGTGCAGGCGGATCGTCGTGCGGGCGTCGGTGCCGTCGACGATAGAGACATGATGGCCTTCCAGCGCGTCTGCCAGCGCCGCCTCAAGCTCGCCCTGCTTGCCTTCCGGCGTTACCACCAGCCATTCATCCGGGCCGAGCCAGAAGATCGTGTTTTTGCCCGCCGCCGTCACCCTGTTCGCCTCGACCGGCGGGGCCGCGCCCACGGCCTCGGCGACCGCGACCATGAAGGCCTGGTCGCCGGAATCGCCGCGCAGGTTGATCTTGCCCAGATGCGGGTGTTCGACGATCAGGGCGCTATCCGCGCCGCTGCCCGGGCGGCCGTCGAGCGGACTCATTTGAGTTGGAGTATCAGCCACGGGCCCGTACTCCTTCCTTATCGAAGAATACCGGGTCGGTGATCGTCACCTTGACCGGCCCGCCACCGTCCAGCCGCGGCGCGTAGAGTGTCTCACCCATCCGATTTTGGCCGCCTTCGACAACCGCCAGGGCAATCGAGCGACCGATATTTGGACTGAAATAGGCCGAGGTCACATGCCCGACCATCTTCATTGGCGGCGCCGGTTTCACGTCCGCCACCAGTTGCTGGCCCTCGATCAGCACATGATGCGGGTCGTCCTCGGTGAACAGCCCGACGAGCTGTTTGCGATCCGGCCGCGCGGTGTTCTCGCGGGCAAACGATCGGCGGCCAATGAAGTCGCCCTTCTTCTTGGAGACGATCCAGTCCATGCCCATATCCATCGGCGTCACCGTGCCGTCGGTTTCCTGGCCAACGATTATGAAACCCTTCTCGGCGCGCAGCACATGCATCGCCTCGGTGCCAAAAGGCGTGATGCCGTACTTCTGCCCGGCCTGCCAGATCGCCCGCCACAGGGCCAGCCCGTGACGGCGCGGTACGTTGACCTCGAAGGCCAGCTCACCGGTAAAGCTGATGCGGAAGACCCGGGCCGCGATGCCGGCGA
>CAXMQC010000086.1:0-2417 GCA_964195285.1 Akkermansiaceae bacterium | reverse complement strand
TCCTGTTGCGCCTTGTACATGGCTTCGCCAAGCTTCATGGCGGATTGCGACAAGGCTTCGGTCTTGGCCTTGATGTCCTCGGCGTCGTCGCCCTCCATGACCTCACGCAAAGCAGCAATGTCGGTTTCAACTTGAGCCTTATCGGCTTCTTCGATCTTGTCGCCATGTTCCTTGAGATTCTTTTCGGTGGCATAGACCAGGCTGTCGGCCTGATTGTGCAGCTCGACCATTTCCTTGCGGACCTTGTCGTCGCTGGCGTGGCTCTCTGCCTCCTTGACCATGGTTTCGATTTCGTCTTCGGAAAGCCCGCCCGACGCCTGGATCCGGATCGCCTGTTCCTTGCCGGTCGCCTTGTCCTTGGCGCCGACATTGACGATGCCGTTGGCGTCGATATCGAAGGTCACATCGATTTGTGGGACGCCGCGCGGTGCCTGCGGAATGCCCATCAGATCGAATTGACCGAGGACCTTGTTGTCCGAGGCCATTTCGCGCTCGCCCTGGAAGACCCGAATGGTCACCGCGTTCTGGCTATCCTCGGCGGTCGAAAAGACCTGGCTCTTCTTGGTCGGGATCGTGGTATTGCGGTCGATCAGCGAATCAACTAGCGCTTCGAGCTTGGCGCGGGTCAGCTTGATATTGAGATGCTTGGGACCACCGGCATCGGCCGTGATAAACGGCAGATTGACTTCCGTCTGCATCGAGCTCGACAGCTCGATTTTAGCGGTTTCCGCCGCGTCCTTGAGCCGCTGCAGCGCAAGCTTGTCGGTACGTAGATCGATGGTTTGTTCTTTTTTGAACTCATCGGCAAGATAATCGATGATCCGTTGATCGAAATCCTCGCCACCGAGGAATGTATCGCCATTGGTCGATTTAACTTCAAAGACACCATCGCCAATTTCGAGAACGGAGACGTCGAACGTGCCGCCGCCAAGGTCATAGACGGCTATGGTGCCGGTGGTCTTTTTGTCGAGACCATAGGCAAGTGCCGCCGCGGTCGGCTCGTTAATGATCCGCATGACTTCAAGGCCCGCGATCCGGCCGGCATCCTTGGTGGCCTGACGCTGGGAATCATTGAAGTATGCAGGAACCGTAATGACGGCCTGGGTGACCTCTTCACCGAGATGCGCCTCGGCGGTTTCCTTCATCTTCATCAGAATAAAGGCGGAAATCTCGCTCGGCGAATATTCCTTGTCGCGGGATCTGACCCAGGCATCGCCATTGTCGGCCTTGACGATGCTGTAGGGCACCAGGCCCTTGTCCTTTTCTGTCATCGGATCGTCGTAGGTGCGACCGATCAAGCGCTTGAGCGCGAACAGTGTGTTTTCGGGGTTGGTAACGCCCTGGCGCTTGGCGGCCTGTCCGACCAGCCGTTCACCACCTTCCGTAAAGGCCACAATCGATGGCGTTGTGCGAACCCCTTCGGAATTTTCAATTACCCTGGCTTCGCTCCCCTCCATGATGGCAACACACGAGTTTGTGGTTCCCAGATCGATACCGATTACCTTGCTCATTTTGTCCTCTTTCACATGGCGAACCCAGTTGGCCCGGTTTCGGCGCCAACAACATCCCCATTTGGTGTCCCTATGACGTTGATAAACAGAATAGGTTTATGAGGCCTATATAGGCAGCCTTTCCCCGCGCCGCAAGCGCTGAAGTCGATGGTATTTCCACCACATTGCGCTTAAAAGCGGGTTTTAGACCCCTTGGTGAACCGGAACTGTGACGCCAGACTGATATGATCGTATCGGCAAGCTATCGAACCGACATTCCGGCTTTTTACGGGCGCTGGTTCATGAACCGGCTGAACGCGGGCAATTGCGACGTATCAAACCCCTATAGCGGCAAGACCCATCGTGTTTCCCTGCAACGCGAGGATATGAACGGTCTGGTGTTCTGGACCAAGAATATCGGGCCGTTTCTGGACCCCCTTCAGGAAATCCACCGGCGCGGCCCGCCCTTTGTCGTGCAGTACACGATCAATGGCTATCCGGCCGCGCTCGAGAGATCCGTTCCGGAGGCGGAACAATCCGTCAAGTTATTGAGATCGCTGTCTAATTCATTCGGCGCCCGGGCCGTGGTCTGGCGTTACGACCCGATCATCGAGAGCGACGCAACGCCCTATGCGTGGCATTTAGACAATTTCAGGGATTTGGCCACCAGCCTACGGGGCGCCACAGATGAGGTTGTGGTGTCCTTTGCGCAGATTTATCAGAAAACCCGCAGAAACCTTGACGCCGCGGCCCGGAGCCAAGGATTTGCCTGGACCGACCCGGCTCTCGGAAAAAAAGAAACGCTTGCGAAACGATTGGCCGGGATTGCCGCGGATAACGGCATGAATCTGACCCTTTGTTCGCAGCCAGCACTGTTGGTTAACGGAATAGGGGCCGCCAAATGCATCGATGTCGACCGCCTGTCAG
>CAXMQC010000085.1:0-7567 GCA_964195285.1 Akkermansiaceae bacterium | reverse complement strand
GTTTGACCTGCGGAATCATAGGACTCATATTTACGCGATGACTGAAAATAAGAAGAACACGGAATTACTTCCGGTAAATCAAATTCTCGCGGGCGAATGCATAGATATAATGCGCGGTCTGCCGGAAAAATCCGTCGATATGATCTTCGGCGACCCGCCCTATAACCTGCAATTGGGCGGCGATCTGCGTCGGCCGAACAACAGCCGCGTCGATGGCGTGGATGCCGATTGGGACAAGTTCGACTCGCTCAAGGTCTATGACGATTTCACCCGCGACTGGTTGGCCGCCGCCCGGCGCGTTTTGAAGGACGACGGCACGATCTGGGTGATCGGCAGCTATCACAATATATTCCGCGTCGGCGCCGCGCTGCAGGATCTCGATTTCTGGGTGTTGAATGATGTGGTCTGGGTCAAAACCAATCCGATGCCCAATTTCCGCGGCACCCGCTTCACCAATGCCCATGAGACGCTGGTCTGGTGTTCGAAGTCCAAGGACACGCGCTACAAATTCAATTATGAGGCCATGAAATCGCTGAACGACGATCTGCAAATGCGCAGCGACTGGCTAATCCCGCTTTGCACCGGGGCCGAACGCATCAAGGGTGCGGATGGCGCCAAGGCCCATCCGACCCAAAAGCCGGAAGCATTGCTGCATCGCGTTATTCTGGCCTCCACCCAGCCCGGCGATGTCGTGCTGGATCCCTTCTTCGGAACCGGCACGACCGGGGCCGTGGCCAAGAAACTGGGCCGCCGCTTTATCGGCATCGAGCGCGAGGAGGATTATCGCGCCATCGCCGAGGCGCGCCTCGCCGGCATTTCGAGGGTGCCTGACCTGGAACTGGTCGACACCCCATCGAAGCGGCGCGAGCCGCGCATACCTTTTGGCCAGCTGGTCGAGAACGGTCTGTTGAGCCCCGGCGACATATTGTTCGGCCCGGGCAAGCGTTGGACCGCGAAGGTTCGGGCCGACGGCTCAATCATATCGGCCCATCATCGCGGTTCCATCCATCAGGTCGGGGCGGCGGTGCAGGGTGCGCCAAGCTGTAACGGCTGGACCTTCTGGATGACGGAAAGGGCTGGCAAGGCGATCCCGATCGATCTGCTGCGCCAACAGATGCGGGCGGAACTAACCGCACAGGGCTGAAGTGGACTCCGGGCGAATCATGCTATATTGCCGGCCAACTGAAACTCTGCCTGGTTATACGCCATGATCGGAAAGGCCGTACGGTCCGCCAGCTTCACGATTGTTGCCGTGCTGATTGCGCTGGCCGCCTGCCGGCATGTGCCGCCCACCGCGCAGGCGCAAACGGATACCGGCGGCACCGGGATGATCCGGCTGGCCAGTGTCGAGCGCATCGAAACCGTAGTTCTGGAATCCAACCCGGTGCAAGTCCGCGTCGTGGTTTATGGCTGGCTGTCGGACGGCTGCACCAGCTTGCATGGCTTCGAGCAGACAACCGAGGGCGCGGTCATCAGCATGCGCGTCCTGACCACACGGCCGCGAGACGCCATGTGCACCCAGGCGATCAAGCGTTTCCAGGAAACCTATCCCGTGGACACAGAAGGCCTGGCGCGCGGCACCTATACTATCGATGTGAACGGCAAGAGCGCGCATATCATTCTGCGGTAAAAACCGGGAAGGGCTCTAGAGCCTTTAACGGTTATACGGAACCGCTCTGTTGCCCTCCGGCGGCCATTCCGTCAGGCATTGGGCAAGCGGGATAACGCCGCGGATGGCCGCCGCAGGGCAAGCGCACGGGACACGGCGCTTTCGGCCCGGGGCTGCGTCGCGGCCCTTGACCGTAGCCCTGCTACGCTCCGCGGACCGCTCCTGTCCCCGGACCGAAATCGCCGCGTCAGAGCGGTTCCGTATAACCGTTAAAGGCTCTAGATATTGTCCAACGCGTGCCGCGCGACCTTCTTCATGACCGTCGGCAGCGCCTCGCCGCCAAACTCGTCAGGATGGCGCCACAGAGCCTCGGGGCCGGCATCACGGTCGACCCGCCCGGTAATGACGCCCAATTCCAGATGAAAATGCGTGAAGATATGGGTCACCGCGCCGGGCAATAACCGCCAGCGCGCGGCGGCCAGCGGCGCTTCCTTGCTGGCGCTTGCCAATGTCGGCATGGCGCCTTCCTGCCAAACGGTCGAGGGCACCTCGATCATGCCGCCCAGCAATCCCTTTTCGGGCCGGCGGCGCAGCAGCACGGCGCCATCCGGCCGGGTGATCCAGAACGCGACTCCGCGCCGCGTCGGGCGTTCCGGCTTCGCTGCCCGGCGCGGCAGACCCTCGGCCTCGCCACGCCCGGCGCAGGCCCCTGCCCAGGGGCACAGCAGGCAATTGGGGCGACGCGGGGTGCAGACCGTCGCGCCGAGATCCATCACCGCCTGGGCGTAGTCCCCGGCCCGCGCCTCGGGTGTCAGGCGATCGGCTAGGTCACGCAGCCGCCCCTTCGCGCCGGGCAAGGGGTCGCGCACCGCGAAAACGCGCGCCATCACCCGTTCCACATTGCCGTCCACCACCACCGCGCGCCGCCCGAACGCGATGGCCGCGATGGCCGCCGCCGTATAGGCGCCAATCCCGGGCAATTGTCGCAGGCCAGCCTCGCTGTCCGGGAATTTTCCGTCCAGCTCGTCGGTCACATAACGCGCGCAACGATGCAGATTGCGAGCCCGCGCATAGTAACCCAGCCCCTGCCAGGCATGCAGCACCTCGTCCAGTTCCGCGGCGGCCAGACCGCCGATCGACGGCCAGCGCGCGAGGAAGGATTGAAAATAGGGCCCGACCGTGGCGACCGTCGTCTGCTGCAGCATGATTTCGGAAAGCCAGACGCGGTAGGGATCCGCTCGCACGCCCGGGGCGACCCGCCAGGGCAGGCGGCGGCGATGGCCATCATACCAGGAAAGCAGGGTTTCGGCATCTGGGGCCTTGCGCGAATCGGTCATCGAAGCGTAACAATCATCCAGGCGTTATTGTTGCGGGCGGATCGGACCATGCCCGGAGATCGGGATCAAGACAAGACAGCTGCAAAAACCCGCCGCGGGGGCGGGCCAAAACCGCTGGCGTCCTCGGTCGGGAGGTTGGCGAAGAAGGCTGTCGGCAAGCGCGGCTTCGCCGAAGCCGGGCTGATTACCGGCTGGGAAGGCATTGTCGGACCGGAGCTGGCCGCTTCCTGCTGGCCGGACCGGCTGTCATTCCCGCCTGGCCGGCGCGACGGCGGGACCTTGCGAATCAGGGTATCCGGGGGATTTGCGCTGGAACTGCAGCATATGGAGCCGCAGTTGCTGGAGAGGATCAACGGTCATTTCGGCTATCGCGCCGTCGACCGAATTTCGATGATCCACGCGCCGCCGGGCGAAAATACGCCGCGCCGGCGGCCGCCGGACCGCGTCAAACCGGCCCCGGCGCCCCGGGCCGAGGACCGCGCGGCGATCGATGCCGCCTTGTCCTGCGTGGAGGATGCCGAAATCGGAGCCGCACTTGCACGCCTCGGCCACGCCGTGATAAGCGACATACCGGGTGACAAGGAAGAGTGACAATTCCGCCCAATCGCCTTGATGGGGCCATATTCGCCCCACTATATTCAGGTTTGTTTTCATTCGTCAGGAGACCCCCCGTGACCAGACCGATTCGCTTCGTCACCGCCCTGCTTGTTAGCCTGTTGCTGCCCGCCGTCGTCTCGGCGGAAATCCTGTCGACCGAGGAGGCATTGAAGGATCGGGTCATTGGCGACCCGGCAGCGCCGATAACGATTATCGAATATGCCTCGCTGACCTGTCCGCATTGTGCCAACTTCCATGCCGACACGCTACCGCAGCTCGAGAAGGAATGGATCGAAACCGGCAAGGCCAAGCTGATCTACCGGGATTACCCGCTGGACAGGTATGCGGCCTCGGCGTCGATGATCGCGCGCTGCGCGCCGACCGACAAATATTTCACTTTCCTGAACGCGTTCTTCGCACAGCAGAAGAATTGGAGCCGCGCGGAGGACCCGGTCAAGGTGCTGACCCAGCTCGCCGGCCTCGGTGGCATGAGCAAGGAAGATGTCGATGCCTGCCTGGCGAACGAAGCGCTGCAAGACGGCATCCTGCAGATGCGGCTGGAAGGGCAGATGGAATACGACGTCAACAGCACGCCCAGCTTCGTCATCGACGGCAAGAAAGTCGCAAACCTTCCCTATGAGGATCTCAACGAGCTGCTGGAAAACGCAGCAAAATAACGGCCGGCCGGCCGGTGTTTGAATAATCCGGGCAAAATTCTGTGCATTTCACCAAGCTTCGCGTTTCCGGTTTCAAATCCTTTATCGACCCGATCGAACTGCTGATCGAACCGGGGATGACCGGCATTGTCGGCCCCAACGGCTGCGGCAAGTCGAATGTCGTCGAAGCCTTGCGCTGGGTGATGGGCGAGACCTCGGCCAAGAGCATGCGCGGCGGCGGCATGGACGATGTGATCTTCGGCGGCACCACCTCGCGGCCGGCTCGCAATATTGCCGAGGTGGTCCTGCATATCGACAATTCCGACCGCCAGGCGCCGGCAATGTTCAACGACGCCGACGAGCTGGAAATCTCGCGCCGAATCGAGCGCGACTCGGGCTCGAACTACCGTATCAACGGCAAGGAAGTCCGCGCCCGCGACGTGCAGCTGCTGTTCGCCGACCTTGCAACCGGCGCCCATTCCACCGCGATGGTCAGCCAGGGCCGGGTCAGCGCAATGATCAACGCCAAGCCGCAGGACCGGCGAACCTTGCTGGAGGAAGCCGCCGGCATCAAGGGCCTGCATTCGCGCCGGCACGAGGCGGAACTGCGGCTGCGCGCCGCCGAAACCAACCTGGAGCGGTTGGAAGACGTTATCGTCGCGCTGGAAGCGCAGCATCAGGGCCTGCAACGCCAGGCGCGGCAGGCGCGGCGCTACCGCCGGCTTTCCGACCAGATTCGCAAGTTCGACGCGATCCTGCTGCACCACGCCTGGGCCGAGGCCACGAGCACCGTGTCGGAGGCCGGTGTTGCGCTTGATGAGGCGCGGGCGGACGTCGCCACGCGTACCGAGGCAGCCGCGAAATTCGCCACGACACAGGCAGACACCCATTCGGCGCTGCCGGGATTGCGCCAGGCGGAAGCCGAGACGGCAGCCACGCTGCAGCATCTTCAGTTGGCACGCCGCGAGCTGGACAACGAGGCCGAGCGGGTCGCCGGCGCACAGGCCCGGCTGCAGCAACAGCTGGTGCAGATCATCGGCGATATCGAGCGCGAGACAACACTGGAAGGCGACGCATCCGAGGCGCTGAGCCGGCTTGAGACCGAGCTCGGGCAACTCGCCGCCGCCCAGGTCGACGAAGCCGCGGATCTGGAAGAAGCCGCCGCGGCGCTGGCGGCGGCAAACGGGCAAGTCGAAGAGAAGGAATCCCTTCTTCACGATTTGACGGCCCGGCTTGCGGAAACCGAGGCGCGCCGGGAATCGCTGACCAGCAGGATGTCGGAACTGGCGGAGCGTGTAACGCGGCTGTCCGCGCGCGAGAGCGAATTGGAAGGCGAGCGGGCCGAGCGGGCCGGGGCGCTGGGCGCCGACGACGCGATGGTTGCCGCTGCCGCCGCCATGGCAGAGAGGGAAGCCGCGCTGGAAGAGGCCCGCGCCGCGCAGGACGCCAGCGAAGCAATACGTGCCGGCGCCGAGGACGCGGAAAATGCCGCGCGTGCAGCCGCCCAGGAGGCCCAATCGGCGCTGTCCCGGCTGACCGCCGAGGAACAGGCGCTGGCTGAACTGCTGGAACCGTCGGCGGGCGACCTGTTCCCGCCGGTGATCGATTCGATCGCCGTCGATGCCGGCTACGAGACGGCCTTGGGCGCGGCGCTTGGCGAAGATCTGAATGCGCCGGTCGACAGCTCGGCCCCGGTCCACTGGCATCGGCTGCCGCCGCTGGAGTCGTCGGAGCTGCCCGGCGATGCGCCGGCGCTGGCCGGTTTCGTGAAGGCGCCGGACGAATTGGCGCGCCGGCTGTCGGCCATCGGCGTGGTCGAGAACACGGCGGCGGCAACCCGGCTGGCACCGTCGCTGAAGGCCGGACAGCGGCTGGTTTCACGCGATGGCGGCTTGTGGCGCTGGGATGGCTATACGATTGCCGCCGGCGCCCCGACCGCGGCGGCAACCCGGTTGGCGCAGCGTAACCGGCTGGCCGACATCAGGGCGTCACGCGGTGAAGCCGAAGCGAAGGCCGAAACCACCGAAAAGGCCGCGATTGCCGCTCATTCGGCCCGGCTGGAAGCGGCCGAACAGGAACGTAGCGCGCGTGAGGCGGTGCGAAACGGATTTGCCGGTCTCAATGAAGCCCGCCAGGAACATACCGGCCTGACCAACGCCCGGATGGCCCAGGAATCGCGGCTGACGGCACTGATCGAGACACTGGAGACCACCATCACCGACCGCGAACTGGCGCAAACCGGGTTTGCCGAAGCAGAAGGCGAGCTTTCGGGGCTGGACGACCCGTCGGCCGCCCGCGAGACCGTCGCCGCCATACGCACTGAACTGGTGGCGTTGCGCGCCGGCCAGGCGGAACGGCGTAGCGCCCATGACCGGCTGGTTGCCGACTCCGAGCGGCGCGGCGAGCGGCTGCTGGCGATCGAGACGGAAGCCGATGGCTGGCGGCGGCGCGCGTCTGGCGCCACCGAGCGGCAGGCCGACCTGGTGGAACGCCGCGGCGCGGCCGAGGAAGAGCAGGAGCGGCTGGCTGCCCGTCCCGACGAGATGGAAGGCCAGCGGTCGTCGCTGATGGACCAGATTTCCGGCGCCGAAACGACTCGCGGCGAGGCGGCGGACCGGTTGGCAACCGCGGAAGCCGCGCAAATCGAGGCCGACCGGCAATTGAAGGCCGCCGAGGCCACATTGGGCGAGGCCCGGGAACAGCAAGTGCGCGCCGAAGCGCGGGTCGAGCAGGCCGAGCGAGACCGCCAGACGGTAATCGAGCGGGTGCGCGAAAAACTGGCGATATCGCCGGATAATATTCTGGCCGCCGCTGATATCGGCGATAGCGAGGAAATTCCGCCGGTCGAAGCCGCGACGACGCGGCTGGAGCGGCTGACGCGTGAGCGCGACGGCATGGGTCCGGTAAATTTGCGCGCCGAGACCGAGGCGGACGAGTTGCAGGAGCAGATCACCACCATGCAGACCGAGCGCGAGGACCTGCTGGCGGCAATCGCGCGTCTGCGCCAGGGAATCGGCGCCTTGAACCGCGAAGGTCGCGAGCGCCTGATGGCGGCCTTCGCACAGGTCAACGAACATTTCCAGGACCTGTTCACCAAGCTTTTCGGCGGCGGGCGCGCGCATCTCGCCCTGACGGAGGAAGAGGACCCGCTTGAGGCGGGGCTGGAAATCATGGCGAGCCCGCCAGGCAAGAAGCTGACCACGATGTCCCTTCTGTCGGGCGGCGAACAGGCATTGCCCGCCGTATCTCTGCTGTTTGCCGTATTTCTGACCAATCCCGCGCCGATATGTGTGCTGGACGAGGTCGATGCGCCGCTCGACGACAGCAATGTCGACCGGTTCTGCTCGTTGTTGAACGAGCTGTCAGAC
>CAXMQC010000084.1:0-9801 GCA_964195285.1 Akkermansiaceae bacterium | reverse complement strand
GCGATCGCCGACGGCGAGTTCATTGTCCTCGTCGGCCCGTCCGGCTGCGGCAAGTCGACCCTGCTGCGCATGGTCGCCGGGCTGGAGACAATCAGCGGCGGCGAGATCCGGATCGGCGAGCGCATCGTCAATCAACTCGAGCCCGCCGATCGCGACATCGCCATGGTGTTCCAGAACTACGCGCTCTACCCGCATATGACGGTGTTTAACAATATGGCCTATGGCCTTAAGAATCGGAGGACGCCAAAGGACGAAATCGAAAAACGGGTCCGCAAGGCCGCGGATATTCTGGAGCTGAGCGACGATCAGCTCTATCGCAAGCCCCGGGAGCTCTCCGGCGGCCAGCGTCAGCGCGTCGCCATGGGCCGCGCCATCGTCCGCGAGCCGGCGGCCTTCCTGTTCGACGAGCCGCTGTCGAATCTGGACGCCAAGCTTCGCGTACAAATGCGTCTGGAAATAAAACGCCTGCAGCGGGCCTTGGGCACGACCAGCATTTATGTCACCCATGACCAGGTCGAGGCCATGACCATGGGCGACCGTCTGGTGGTAATGAACGGGGGCCGCGCCGAGCAAATCGGCGCGCCGATGGAAGTTTACGAGAAGCCCGCGTCGGTCTTCGTTGCCGGCTTCATCGGCTCACCGGCGATGAATCTCCTGGAAGGCATGGCCGACGGCGGCAAGATCGCCGTAAACGGGGCAGCTCGGCTGGAGGCCCCGGCGGATCTGCCCGACGGTCCCGTGATTATCGGCCTGCGACCCGAACACCTGATCGTCGGCGAAAGCGGGGTGGGTATGTTCGACCTGGTCGCCGAGGCAGTCGAGCCACTGGGCGCCGATAACTTGGTCCACGGCCGGCTGGAGGATGGCCAGCAGATAACCGTGCGGTTTTCCGGAACGCCGTCTTTCAGCGACGGCGACCGCATCGCGTTGACGACGGAGGCCGCGCATCTCCACTTCTTCGATCCGGATACCGGGCAGCGCCTGGCATAGGGGGGCGCGGCGATCCCGGCCGATCAGCGCCCAGGCTTCAGATAGCGCCCCGGGGTCGCGCCCAGGGTTTTGCTGAACATGGCGATGAAGGCACTGGGGCTCTCGTAGCCCAGGTCGTAGGCGATACCGGTGATCGACTCGCCATTGGCCAGCCGCTGGATCGCGCCGAGCAGCCGCAGCCTTTGGCGCCAGGCCGCGAAGGTGAGACCGGTCTCCCTGAGGAATTGCCGGGCCAGTGTCCGCTCGCTGGCGCCGGCGGCCCGGGCCCAGGCCGCCAGCGACCGTCGGTCGCCGGGGTTTGCGGCCAAGGCCTCGGTCACCGCCTTCACCCGGCGGTCGCGGGGCAGGGGCAGGTGCAGCGGCTCCGCCGCCGCCCCGCGCAACTCGTCAAGGATCATCAAGCCGATACGCGAATCGGCGGCGCCCAGGGGGCGGTCACCGGAAATCTCCACGGCTCGGAGGATTAATTCGCGCAACAGGGCCGAGACGGCGATCACGCGGCACTCGCCGGGCAGGTCCCGAACCGCGTCGGGATGCAGATAGAGATTGCGCATCGCTATCGGATTCGGCGCGCGCACCTCGTGGGTGACGTCGGCCGGAACCCACACCGCCTGCTGCGGCGGCACGAGCCAGCTGCCCTGGTCGGTCGCGACGGTCAGCACGCCCGAGACCGCGTAAACCAATTGAGCCCGGGCATGGCTGTGCGGGGGATAGCGGTACCCCGCCCCGCGGTCCAGGGCGCGCGCCACGATCGGCCGCGCCGGGTCGCCCAGCATCCCGGCATCGGTGACCGATAAGTTTTGACTGTTTTTCGACATTCTTTGGCTGATTATAGCATGACGGGCAAATTCCGAAGGTCTAAATAATAGAATTATGAACGATTTTACGACGAGCCCGCCCGCGCCGAGCTGGCGCCGACCCGAATATTTGCTGCTGTTGATGGCGGCGACGGTGCCGATTGCCTTTTCGGCCTGGATGGCGCTGCTGAACAATTTCGCCGTCGAGCGCGCCGCTTTCACCGGGGCGGAGATGGGCATATTGCAGAGCCTGCGCGAGGTGCCCGGCTTCCTGTCTTTTGCGGTGGTATTCCTGCTGTTGATCCTGCGCGAACAGAAGATCGCCTACCTGTCGCTGATCGTGCTTGGCCTCGGCACGGCCGCGACCGGCTTTTTTCCCACCATCATCGGCCTCTACATCACCACGGTGTTGATGTCGATCGGCTTCCATTATTACGAAACGGTGCAGGTCTCGCTGTCGCTGCAATGGGTATCCAAGGACCGCGCCGCCGGGTTCTTCGGCCGCCAGATCGCCGTCGGCTCGTTTGCCTCGATCCTCACCTTCGGGCTGATCTGGGCCGCGTTCGACCTCGCCGGGCTGAATTTTCACTGGGTCTATCTGATGGCCGGCGGCATTGCCGCGGCTATTGCCGTGGTCTGTTGGAGCGCCTGGCCCAGCTATCCCGAACGGGTGCGCCAGCATCGCCATATGGTGCTGCGGCGGCGTTACTGGCTCTATTATCTGCTGATCTTCATGTCGGGCGCGCGGCGCCAGATATTCATCGTTTTCGCCGGATTCCTGATGGTCGAGAAATTCGGCTATACGGTCGGCGAGATCACCCTCTTGTTCCTAGTGAACTCGGTGATCAATGTGTTCCTGGCACCCTACATCGGCAAATGGGTCGGCCGCATCGGCGACCGCAAGGCGCTGATCCTGGAATATGCCGGGCTGATTGTCGTCTTCACGCTCTATGCCTTCGTCACCCATCCCTGGGCCGCCGCCGGGCTCTATGTGATCGACCATATGTTTTTTGCCCTGGCGATAGCCATCAAGACCTATTTCCAGAAGATCGCAGACCCCGCCGACATCGCCGCCACCGCGGGCGTCGGCTTCACCATCAACCATATCGCCGCGGTGGTGATTCCGGCCGCCTTCGGGCTGCTGTGGCTGGTCTCTCCGGCCGCGGTATTCCTGGCCGGCGCAGCTATGGCGGCGGTCTCGCTGCTGCTGGCGATCAACGTCCCCGCCGACCCGGAACCGGGAAACGAGGTCCTGTTCTGGCGGCATCTCAGTGGCCCCGCGCCGGCGCAGGCGCCAGCAGCGGAGTAGCAATAGCCGTCCAGTCGCGCTAACTTGGCCCCAGAGCTGCAGGAACGGGACTCAATGGGCGCCAATATTTACGAACAAAACCTCGAGCGTAACGAGGCCAACTATCAGCCGTTGACGCCGCTCAGCTTCCTGGAATGGTCGGAATCGGTTTATCCGGACAAGATCGCTGTCATCCATGGCGAGCGCAGCTATACATACCGTGAATTCGGCGCGCGCTGCCGCCGGCTGGCGAGCGCACTGGCGCGGCGCGGGGTTGGTGTCGGCGATACGGTCTCGGTGATGGCGCCGAACTGTCCGACGCTGCTGGAGGCGCATTATGGGGTGCCGATGATTGGCGCGGTCCTGAACGCGATCAATACCCGGCTCGACGCCAATACCATCGCCTTCATCCTGGACCATGCGGAATCCAAGGTCCTGATCGCCGACCGGGAACTGTCGGGCGCGATCAAGCCGGCGCTTGAGGCGCTGGGCCGCGACATTGTCGTCATCGATAATGACGACCCGCTGGCCGAGGGTGGCGAGCTGCTCGGCGAGATGGACTATGAGGCCTTTCTGGCCGAGGGCGACCCGGCCCATCCCGTCGCCATGCCGGCCGACGAGTGGCAGGCGCTGTCGCTGTGCTACACGTCCGGCACCACGGGCAACCCGAAGGGCGTCGTCTATCACCACCGCGGCGCGTTCCTGAACGCCATGGGCAACGCCATGACCTTCGGGCTGAACGCCCGTTCGGTCTATCTCTGGACCCTGCCGATGTTCCATTGCAACGGCTGGACCTATACCTGGGGCGTTACCGCCGTCGGCGGCACCCATGTCTGCCTGCGCAAGGTGGATCCGGCGCTGATCTTCCCGGCGATCCGCGATCATGCGGTCACCCATATGTGCGGTGCGCCGATCGTGCTGAATATGCTGATCCATGCGCCGGAGTCGCAAAAAGTCGCCTTCGAACAGACCGTCGAAGCGGCGACCGGCGGCGCGGCGCCGCCCAGCGCCGTGATCCAGGGCATGGAGGCCATGGGTTTCCGTGTCACCCATCTCTACGGCCTGACCGAATCCTATGGGCCGGCGGCGGTCTGCGCCTGGCAGGACGAATGGGACGGTATGGATTTGGAAAGCCGTGCCCGCAGGATGGCGCGACAGGGCGTGCGCTACCCCACCTTGCCGGGCATGACGGTGGCGGACCCGGACAGCATGGCGCCGGTTCCCGCCGACGGCGAGACGATCGGCGAGATCATGCTGCGCGGCCACACGATCATGCGCGGCTACCTGAAGAACCCGGCGGCCACGGATGCTGCCTTCAAGGGCGGCTGGTACCATACCGGCGACCTGGCGGTGTTACATGAGGACGGTTATGCCGAGGTCAAGGACCGCTCCAAGGATATCATCATTACCGGCGGCGAGAATGTCTCGAGCCTCGAGGTCGAGGAAACCCTGTACCGCCACCCCGATGTCATGGAGGCCGCCGTGGTCGCCAGACCAGACGAAAAATGGGGCGAGACCCCCTGGGCCTTCGTCACCCTCAAAGCGGGCTCCGACGGCAAGGTCGAGGCTGACGATATCATCGCCTTCTGCCGCGAGAACATGGCCCACTTCAAATGCCCGCACAGCATCGTCTTCGGCCCGCTACCCAAGACCTCGACCGGCAAGATCCAGAAATATGTGCTCAGGGAACAGGTGAAAGAAGTTTGAGGCGACGATAGCCGCGTCTCACAAATAAATTAGCCGCGCCATCGAAGGCTTGGTGTAAGTTTGCCCCAGCGGGTTGCGGATATTGCCGTAACAGCGAAATAATATTAGGCCCGGGCCAATCGGGCATGGGGGAAGAGGCCATGGCGCTTCGGAAAGTTATTCCGGCGGCCGATGCCGTCGCGTTGATTCAGGATGGCGACGTCCTGGCGAGCACCGGCTATGGCGGCAACGGCACGCCGGACCAGCTGTTCGTCGCGCTCGAAGCGCGGTTTCTGGAAACCGGCCATCCGCGCGACCTGACGCTGGTCTATGCGGGCGGGCAGGGCGACGGCAAGGAAAAGGGGCTCAACCATCTGGGCCATGAAGGGCTGTTGAAGCGGGTGATCGGCGGCCATTACGGGTTGATTCCCAAGATCGAAAAACTGGCCGTCGAGAATAAAATCGAAGCCTACAACTTGCCGGAAGGGGTGATCACCCACCTCTACCGCGACATCGCGGCCGGCAAGCCCGGCACCCTGTCGAAGGTCGGTATCGGCACCTTCGTCGACCCGCGTGTCGAGGGCGGCAAGGTCAACGAGGCGGCAGTCGAGGATATCGTCGAGTTGGTCACGCTGGGGGGCGAGGAGTCGCTCTTCTTCAAGGCGTTTCCGGTCCATGTCGCTTTCGTGCGCGGCACAACCGCCGACCCGGACGGAAATATCACCTCGGAAAAGGAATCGCTGCGGCTGGAGAACCTTTCCGTGGCGCTGGCGGCCAAGAATTCCGGCGGCATCGTGCTGTGCCAGGTGGAGCGGATCGCCGTGACCGGCTCGCTGGATGCACGGCGTGTGCGCCTGCCCGGCACGATGGTCGATTCGGTCGTCGTCGCCGAGCCCGAACATCACACCCAGACCTACGGGACCGATTACAACCCGGCGCTTTCCGGCGAGGTGCGGGTGCCGCTGGAATCGGTGCCGCCGCTTGCCCTGGACGAAAAGAAGGTCATCGCCCGCCGGGCAGCCCTGGAACTGCTGCCCAACAGCGTCATCAATCTGGGGATCGGCCTGCCGGATGCGGTGGGCAGTGTCGCCAACGAGGAACGCATTCAGGACCTGCTGACCTTCATCATCGATCCCGGCGTGATCGGCGGCGTGCCGCTGGGCGGGCTGGATTTCGGCGCCGCGGTGAATTTCAGCGCCACCATCGATCATCCCTATGCCTTCGATTTCATCGACGGCGGTGGGTTGGATGCGGCCTGCCTGGGCTTTGCCGAATGCGACCGGCTCGGCAACATTAATGCCAGCCGCTTCGCCAACAGGATCCCCGGCTGCGGCGGTTTCATCAATATCTCGCAAAATGCCAAAATGGTGCTCTTCGTCGGCACCTTCAGCTCCGGCGGACTGGAAGTGGAATTGGGCGATGGCGAGATCCACATCGCCAAGGAGGGCAAATTCTCAAAATTCGTCGATGCCGTCGAGCAGATTACATTCAGCGGCCCCGTCGCCGCAGAAGCCGACCGTCAGATCTACTACGTCACCGAACGCTGTGTTTTTCGGCTATCGCGCGACGGGCTGGAGCTGATTGAGGTCGCGCCCGGCATCGATCTTGAGGCGGATATCCTTGCGCGCATGCCTTTCGAACCCGTCATGCGCGATGTCGGGGCGATGGATGCAGCGCTGTTCCGTGAACCGGCCCTCGGGCTGCGCGACCATATGCTGGACATCCATATCGAGGACAGGCTCAGTTACGACCCGAAGTCCAACACCGTCTTCATGAATTACGCGGGAATGCGCGTACGCACCTCCGAGGATGTAAAGCGCATCGTCGAGGCGGTGGACAACTTGCTCGGCCCACTGGGCAAGCGGGTGAACTCCATCGTCAATTACGATTCCTTCGAGGCCGTCCCGGATGTATTGCCAGACTATCTCGACGCGGTGCGCTATGTGGAGAAGACCTATTACCTGAAGGTGTCGCGCTACACGACCAGCGGCTTCATGCGCCTCAAGCTCGGCAAAGAGCTGAGCGAGCGTAGGGTCTCGTCGCACGTCTTTGAAAGCCGTCGCGAAGCACGGAAGAACCTGGAACAGGCGTAGAGCATTTCTCGCCGGCGCCGAGCAATCTCAGTTTACTCTAGCCCGCCGCTTTCGCCAGCCCCTCGACCACCTCGGCCTGCGGCAGTGTCAGGAAATAGTCCGGGCCGACCTTGATCTTGGCCGCCCGCGTACCGGCGCCGAGGATCACGAACGGGCGCGTCATTACACGTGCGTCGACCCACAGCGGCAGGTCGGCGGGCAGACCCGGCGGCGTGACTCCGCCCAGCTCCATGCCGGTGATTCGCCTGGTATCCTGTGGGTCGGCGAAGGACACCTTGCGCGCGCCCAGCTTCTTGCGCACCACCTTGTTGACGTCGAGCCGCGTATTGGCCAGCAGGACGCAGGCCGCGAATTTTTCCTCGCCGGTCTTCGACTTGACCAGGATAGCGTTGGCCGAATCCTCCATGGCGTATCCGTAATGGGCACAGAAGACAGCGGTATCCGCGAGGTCCGGATCACAATCCATAATCTCGAATTCGCAGCCCGACGCAGCCATCGCCGCGTGCACCGATGCCGGCACCTGATCGTTCGAATCACTCATCCACGGGAGGATAACTGTTCGCGCCCGCACCGCAAGGGAATCCGCCATTTTTGCCGTTTGCAGATTGTTAACCTTGGAGGGTCATAATACTAACGGGTGAATATGCAGTAGATCCGTATCGTATTTGGAGCGAAGGAGGAGTGCATGCATCATCCGATTACAACCGATACCCGGCTCGCCGGCACTGCGGCTCGCCTGTATCGGCGCCTTTTTCGACCCGACGACCCCCACGGATGGGCCGATTATCATTGCGTTGAACAGCCCGACGGCAATTTTTGGGTCCATACGCATGGCCTGGGACGCTGGCGGTTGTCGGATCTGGAATTCACCGGTGTTCCGCATGATATGCGCGGCCATGCCCATCAATTGTTATTTGCGATCATCGAAAGCTGCAGGGCCGCCGGCGCGGCGCATGCCGATGGCGATGTCGAAGGCTTTTTCTCCGCGCCCGGCCAGAATTTTCTGCAGTTGGCGACGTTGCGCCCTGCGCCGCGCGGCGATTCCGAACACTGGAACACCCTCAGGATAGTGGATTGGGACCAGCCCGCGGAATCGGATTTCCCCGCCCGCCTGTTCGCCTCGCACATCGCGGCCTGGGCGGAGTTAGCCGGCGATCCAGTACAAAAGGAAGTCATGTGCCGACGGGCGCTGGTCTTTTTCCCCGGCCATTATCTGGAAATGACCGCCGGGTCCGACATCGACCCGCGCGATGCCGATCTCACCGATCTGCAATATCGGGCGAATCTGTCGATTTATCTCTCGCTTGTCGAGGCGCTGTTCGCCCAGGGTCGCGTGACCGAGGCCATCGGCTATCTGGAGCAGGCGATCGCGCGCTGTCCGGGCTGGGGCCGGACCTTTCGCCGCTGGCTGATCACCAATTACCGCCGCAACGACGCGTTCATAAATTTCTGGCGCGTCGCCGATATCTCCGAAATTTGCGCCCGCTGCCGGCCCGCCGGCATGGCCGGCGCGCCACAGGCCCGCAAGGCAACCGGCTTCGGAAAGAAACTACGCAATATACGAAGCGCCTGAAGGCCGCGTGGCGCGGCTCCCCCAACCGTTTTCGGATATCGAGTGTCACGGCTAGCGACCGCCTGGTTTTTCGGTGCGGCGGGAATAAATCCATGCCCTTAACGTCCTGGTAACGTTTCGTTTATAGACTTTAACGAAAGGTTACATGAATTGGGCGGATAAGATCCATGCAACATCCGATCAACGGAAACGTCAGGCTGGCCAGCCCGGTCAAGAGAAATTATTGCCGGCTATTTGCACCTTCCAACCCGCTCGGCTGGGTCGATTATCATGTCGTTGAGGAACGCCGCGGCACCTTGTGGGTGCATTGCCACGGGCTGAAGCGGCGCAAGGGTTTCGAACTCGAATTCGTTGGCGTACCGACCGCCCTGCGACGCGAGGCCGTGCGGCTGATGATGGGCATTATCCGAATAAAGCGCCACCGCGACAAGTTCGCGCCCGGCACCGATTTCGGGGGCCGCTTCTCTTCCTCCCAGCAGAGCTTTTCGCAGGTCGCGACGTTCCGCGGATCACCGAGCAACGACCAGGATCACGCGCGAATCCTGCGCATCGTCGATTTTGGCGAGCCCATGCAATCCGGATTCCCGGCGCGGCTGTTTGCGGCCCACCTGGTCGCCCGTGGTCAGGCGCAGACCGATGCGAAGGCGGCCGAAAAGCTGTTCCGTCGGGCGATCGAACTGTTCCCGGGCGAGACCGTGCAGACCACCGGCGCTGTCGACTACGACCCGGCCGATGGTGATATTACCGCGCTTCAGGCGAATTCCAATTTGGGGGCCTGGCTCGGCCTGGCGTTGGCGCTTCGGGCTCAAAACCGCACGCCCGAAGCCTGCGCCGCCGCCGCCGACGCCATCGCCCGCTGTACCGATTGGGCGCGGCTGTATCGGGATCATTTCGTCCGGACCGATACCAGGAACGACGCCTATATGCATTTCTGGCGAAATCTCGACGTGTTGGAGGTCGCGATGCGCCGGCCGGCTGCCGCGGCGGCGCGGCCCCAAATCGACCGGTCCGGTCACAAGCGCGCTGGCTTCGGCGACCGGGTCCGCCCGGTCCATCGGGTATAATACCAAGGAGCGCTGATAAAGACCCATTTGATGGGGCTTCACGGCCCGCCCGGGCAGGCGCGGCTCGAAGCGCGATGACCCGCATCGGGCAAGGATCGCGACGCACCCGGCGGACCGCGAAGCCCCACCGGAGGCCGGTTACCCTTGACCGCTGGCTGCGTTGTGGCCCGCTTGTGGCGCGCGGCTCCACGGCGCGAACCACGCCTGACCAGCGGACAAGGCTAACCGGTCAAATGGGTCTTTATCAGCGCTCCTTGGTATTACGCCAACAATTCCTTGGTCTTAAGGAAACGGATATCGGGGAAGTCCT
>CAXMQC010000083.1:0-2265 GCA_964195285.1 Akkermansiaceae bacterium | reverse complement strand
ATAGTCCAGGCCCAACTCGTCGCATAGCCACAGCACCTTGCGCACATTAATCGAATTAGCCCGCCCCAGAATCGTCAGCATCGTGGATTACCCCCCGTTTGTTCCCGCCGTCAGGCGACAACCTAATCTATTGCCCGGGCTCGGGGAAACCGTTTGTGGCAGGAGACCTTACTCGCCCGCCACGCAGGCGGCCAGCGCGGGGCAGGGCAGGGGGCCGGCCAGCGCCATGGGCGTCGGATTGGAAATCCGCCGCCTTCTCCCGGGGCCAGCCCGCTGGCCGGCGTCGAGTGTGGAAACATTATTTTTGCGCGTTGACGGTCTCACCGTGCTTTTTGCAGGCCGGGCTGGCCAGCTCGAGAAAGACCGGGGCGATGTCTTCGGGGGTCTGCAGGGTCATCGGGTCCTCGCCGGGCATCGCGGCTGCGCGCATGCCGGTGCGCGTGGCGCCGGGGTTGACCAGATTGACGCGGATATTGGTTTTTTCGACCTCCAGCGCCCAGGTCCCGACCATATAGTCCAGCGCCGCCTTGGATGTGCCGTAGGGCCCCCAGTAGGCGCGGGGGTTGCGCGACACGCCGGAAGTCACGAAGATCGCCCGGCCGGCGTCCGACAGCCGCAACAGCGGGTCGAGGCTGCGGATCAGCCGGTAGTTCACCGTCAAGTTCAACAGCATGGTCTCGTCCCAGACCTTCGGTTCGGCATGGGCGATCGGCGACAGCACGCCCAGCACACCGGCATTGGCGACCAGGATATCCAGCTTGCCGAAGCGCTCATGCAGCACCGCGCCCAGCCGGTCTATGGCGTCGAGGTCGGCCAGGTCCTGGGGGACCAGCGTCGCCGCGCCGCCGGCCGCCGCGACTGCGTCATCCAGCTCCTCCAGCCCGCCGACGGTGCGGGCCAGCGCCACCACATGGGCGCCCTGGGCCGCGAACAGTTTCGCCACCGCCGCGCCGATGCCGCGGCTGGCCCCGGTGACCAGCGCCACCCGGCCTTCCAGAAGCCTTTCAGGCATAGCTATCGATCAGCCCAGTTCTGCCAGCAGCGACAGTTGCGGGGGTTCCTCGCCGTCCAACTTGTCTTTCAGCGCAATCGGGTATTCACCCGAGAAGCAGGCATCGCAATATTGTGGCGCGGCGTCGTTGCGCCCCGTCCCGCCAACCGCGCGGTACAGCCCTTCCAGCGAAATATAGGCAAGGCTGTCGACGCCGAGCAGCTCGCGAATACCCTCGACCTCGTGATTGGCGGCCAGCAGCTTCTCGCGCTCCGGCGTATCGACGCCGTAGAAACATGAATGCGCGGTCGGCGGGCTGGACACCCGCATATGGACCTCCGCTGCGCCGGCGTTACGCACCATCTCGACGATCTTCTTCGAGGTCGTGCCGCGCACGATCGAATCGTCGACCAGGATGACCCGCTTGCCGGCGATCTGGCCGGCGTTGGCGTTATGTTTCAGCTTGACGCCGAAATGGCGGATCTCGTCGGTCGGCTCGATGAAGGTGCGGCCGACATAATGGTTGCGGATGATACCCAGCTCGAAGGGAATACCGGATTGCTGGGCGTAACCCAGGGCCGCCGGCACGCCGGAATCGGGCACCGGGATCACCATATCGGCCCCGACATGGGATTCGCGGGCCAACTCCGCGCCGATTTCCTTGCGTGCCGCATAGACCGACTTGCCTTCGACGACGCTGTCGGGGCGCGCGAAATAGATATATTCGAAGATACAGAAGCGCGATTTGACGGCCGGCGAGATGCGGTGGGGATGCACGCCGTCGTCATCGATGACGACCAGTTCGCCCGGTTCGATATCGCGCACGAATTCGGCCCCGATGATGTCGAAGGCGCAGCTTTCCGAGGCCAGGATCCAGGCACCGTCGAGCCGGCCCAGCTGCAGCGGCCGCACGCCCAGAGGGTCACGCACGCCGATCACTCCCTCCTTGGTCAGCTGGAGCAGCGAATAGGCGCCTTCGACCGTGTTCAACGCCTGCACGACGCGGTCCAGCATGCCGCCGCGCCCGTTGGCGATCAGGTGGTTGAATATCTCGGTGTCGGTGGTCGACTGGAAGATGGCGCCGTTGTGGATGAGGTCCTGGCGCAACATCCGCGCGTTGGTCAAATTGCCGTTATGGGCGATCGCCATGCCGCCGAACTCGAACTCGGCGAATAGCGGCTGGACGTTGCGAAGCACCAGCTCGCCGGTAGTCGAATAGCGGGTATGGCCGACCGCGGCCGACCCCTGCAGCCGCCCGATAACGTTGCTGTCGG
>CAXMQC010000082.1:0-2191 GCA_964195285.1 Akkermansiaceae bacterium | reverse complement strand
CAAGGCGGACCATCGGGGCATCGTTGGCCACGCCGGCGATGGTGACGATGTCGTAGCGCTGGTTTTCGAGCGCGTTCGGGTCGGCCCCGCCACCTATCAGCGCCCGCACGGCGTCGTCATGCGAGGCAAAGGCGGCGACATGCAGCGGTGTGCGCCCGTTGCCGTCCCGCGCCTCGGTATCGGCCCCGCTAGCAATCAACTTGCCGATTTCGGTGACATCACCACGCGCGGCCGCGGCATGCAGTCCGCGGTAGGCAGCGATCTCGGCCGGTCCGGGAGCGGTCTGTGCGAATCCGGGGGTCGCGGCAACAACGGCCAGGCCAAACGCCGCCAGCGCCGCGCGTATCGATAGTCTGTCCATCGGTGTAATACCCCTCTTCACCAGATTCCGCGATTCGGTTATGCAAACCAGGGTTCGGCGATCTCACCGAGCATCAGCAACAGCCCGAGCACCGACAAGACCGCCCCAAGCACCGCCAGCCGGGCAACCAGTCCGGAATAGGCGAGGCGGGCGAGCCGCGGGCTTTCCAGCCGGTCCTTTAGCCAGAACAGAGCGATGATAACCGACAGCAGGCTGGCACCGGCTATGAAAAAATACATTTTAGGCCGCCTGCCGTTGCCGGTACCCATCCCCCCGACAGGGATGGCGCTTTCCCGGATTCAGTTCGCGGCGAAGCAGTATAACAGGCCGTCACCGCCCGACCCGCGCAGGGCCTCCTGGCCACAGCCGCGCGAGCCATGCGACGAATTCCACGATTTCGACGGCGCGTCGTCGCGCAGGCCCATCCTGTCGTGGTGGCCGACGATCGCACTGCCGTCACCGCTATGAGTCCAGTCGCTGCATGTCTTGCCCGCGGCCAGCATGCCGTCCGGGCCGGACCCCGTCAGGATGTCGTGCCTGTTGGGTTTGTCGCCGCGACCGTTGGTGGTCGCCCCCGATTCGGTCAGTCCGGTCTGTTTGTTGATGGCATTGGCGTCGCTGTGCAAGGCGGCGAGATCGGCGGCGATCAGCACGCCCTTGGCGTTATGCCAGGGGCCGTTGCCGATCCTGTCGCGAGCATTTTCCGTCGTGTCGCTGAGATAGGCCCGCCAGGTCTTGCCACCCGCGCCCGCGGATTTGGCAAGCGCCTGGCAATGGGCATCGGCGCCCTTGAGCCCGCCCAGATTGGCGCCGTCGCCGGGGCCGGCGCTGGTGATGAAAAAACTCACGCCGGTGTCTTGCGCATGGGCCGTCATCGCGCTCATGCCAAACAACACCAGGCTGGTGACAACTACCGCTAATCGGATCATGGTTCAGCCTCCACTGTTTCGTTATCCGGGCGCCACATGATGGCGCCCTGCAAGCTTACACCTTTGCGATGTTGTTTATTCCGGTTCACCCCGCCCGTTCAGCATCGCATCCAACATGGTCCGCAGGGCCGGCCGGACCGCAAGCGCGAGATCGTCACGGAAGGTGAACGGCGCCTCCTCATCCATATAGGTCCGTTGCGACAGTTCGAGCTGGATGGCGTGGGTGCGGTCATCCGGTCGGCCATATTGGCGCGTGATGTAGCCACCCTTGAAGCGCCCGTTCACGACGGTGCTGTAGCCTTGCGCCGACTCTGCGGCCGCCACGACGCGGTGCGCCAGTTCGGGGTCGCAGGACGCGCCACCCGCCGTGCCGATATTGAAGTCCGGCAGGCGCCCGTCAAACAGTCGCGGGACTTGCGAACGGATGGAATGGGCGTCCCACAGCAGGGCATATCCATGCGCTGCCTTCAAGCGCTGCAGCTCGGCATTCAGCCGCTCATGGTACGGCTTCCAGTAATCTTCCACCCGGCGCGCGATTACGGCGTCGTCAGGTATGGCACAGTCGTTATACAAGGGCTCGCCGTCGAATCTGTCGGTCGGGCAGAGGCCCGTGGTTGCCTGGCCCGGATAAAGGCTGGCCCCGTCCGGCGGCCGGTTCAAATCGACCACATAGCGCGAATGGGTCGCCGTGACGATCGAGGCGCCGAGATCGTCGAGAAAATCATAGAGCCGATCGATATGCCAGTCAGTGTCGGAAAGCGTAAGGGCGAGACCGGTCATGCCGGCCGCAATATCATCGGGGATATGCAGCCCCACATGCGGCATGCTGACCAGCAGTGGCCCGGTTCCCTGGTGAAACAGAAACGGTTCCATTGGTATTAGTCGTCGTCGGGCAGCAGGC
>CAXMQC010000081.1:0-4482 GCA_964195285.1 Akkermansiaceae bacterium | reverse complement strand
TGAAGCGAAAGCTTCGTTTGCCGGTGTCCGATTCCTCCAGAACTTCCGACCCCAGGATATCGGCCGGCATCAGGTCCGGCGTGAACTGTACCCGGCGTTCATCCAGCCCCAGCACCGTTCCCAGAGTCTCCACCAGTTTCGTCTTGCCCAGACCCGGCACACCGATCAACAGTGCGTGGCCACCCGACAGCAGGGTAATCAATGTCTGGTCGACGATTTCCTGCTGGCCGAAAATCACGCGCGCTATATTCTCACGGGCGGCGGATACTTGTTCGCCAAGCGTCTCGATCCTGTCGGCAAGTTTGCTGGCCTCGGCATCCGCGGCGCGCGGGGACATGGGGTTGTTTACGTCCATATTGTTCTCATCCGGTTTCCAAACTACGAATCCATAATAACCATTGGATTATTAATATAACAGGAATATGGCAATGCAATGAGCAGACAAGACCCCGATAGAGATAAAGTTACCGGCCAATCCGCGAGAAAAACGGCGGCCGGGCCCGATTCACTGCCCCTGTCATCCGACGCGGCCGGCAAGTTCCCGATACGGATCGCCCGCGACGGCACATGGTTCTACCGCAATTCGCCGATCCAAAGAAAGAAACTCGCGAAATTGTTTTCGACCGTATTGCGGCTCGAGGAAGACGGAAGTTACTGGCTGAAAACGCCGGTCGAGCAAGGCATAATCGATGTCGAGGATGCCCCATTTACGGCCGTGGAACTGGCGGTGGCGGGCACTGGCCGCGACATGGCCTTGAAGTTTCGCAACAATTTCGACGACTGGGTGACAGCGGACGCCGACCATCCGATTAGAATCGACAACGATCCTGAAACCGGCGAGCCGTCACCCTATATTACATTTCGAGACAATTTGGAGGCGTTGATTCTGCGTTCCGTGTTCTACGAACTCGTCGAACTGTCCACGCCTGTCGCGCGTGACGGCAAGACGGTATTGGGTGTGTGGAGCGCGGGAGAATTCTTCGAACTGGGGGAACAGTAAGAACACCAATGCTGCTGCAGGATAAAATTCTTGAGCGTATCGCACGCGCCCCGCAAACGCGGGCTGCGCGACGCAGCGACTATGACCTGAATCCCGGCATGGGCCCCAAGGGCCCGTTAACGCCGGCGGCTGTTCTGGTGCCGTTGGTGCTGCGCCCCGGCGGTCCCACGGTCATGCTGACCCAGCGCACCGACCATCTGTACGATCATGCGGGGCAGATCAGTTTTCCGGGCGGGCGCATCGAGGACGGGGATGCGACGCCGGAGGCCGCGGCCCTGCGTGAGACCGAGGAAGAGGTCGGGCTCGACCGGTCTCGTGTGGAGTTGATCGGTCGGCTGGACACCTATGTCGTGCGCACCGGATTCGAAGTGACGCCGGCGGTCGGATTTGTGCATCCGCCGTTCGACATCAAACCCGATCCGTTCGAAGTCGCCGAGGTATTCGAGGTGCCGCTCGCCTTCGTCCTGGATCGCGGTAATCACGAACGCCAGAGCCGGGAATTCGAGGGTACGCAACGTTTCTTTTACGTCATGCAATATAAAGATCGCTATATCTGGGGTGCAACGGCGGCTATGCTCGTCAATCTCGCCGATATTCTGGAAGCGCCATGAGGATGGCCAGCTGATCCCCGGCGAATTTCTCGACAAGAAAAAATAGGCACCCGAATAGGCGGGCTGCCCGCACAAAGTTCCGACCCATGACCAAACAGCGGATCAATCCCCAGCCCTGGATGACATCGCCCAAGACCCGTGCGGTGCTGGACGCGCTTGCGGCCGGCGACGTCGGCGTTCGTTTCGTCGGTGGTTGCGTGCGCGATGCAGTGATCGGCCGCAAGAACGCGGATGTCGACCTCGCCACCAACGCCCCGCCGGAAAGGGTAATGGAGCTTCTGGCAGCCGCCGATCTGAAAGTTGTCGCCACCGGCCTGGCCCATGGCACGGTCACCGCGGTGTCCGGTAGCGTTCCCTACGAGATCACCACGCTGCGTCGCGACGTGGAGACCGACGGACGGCGCGCAGTCGTCGCCTTTACCGACGACTGGGAAGCCGACGCGGCGCGGCGCGACTTCACCATGAACGCCTTGTCGTTGGAAGCAGACGGCCTGCTGCACGATCCGTTCGGCGGCATCGAGGATTTGCGCACGGGCCGCGTCCGGTTCGTCGGCGACCCACGCCAGCGGCTGACCGAGGACGTGCTGCGGTTGCTGCGTTTTTTTCGCTTCCACGCCCACTACGGCCGCCCGCCACCGGATGGTGATGCGCTGTCAGCCTGCCGCGAGATGGCGCACCTTCTGCCGCGTCTGTCGGCGGAACGGGTGCGGGTCGAGCTCCTGAAGCTGCTGGCGGCGCCCGACCCCGCGCCGGTCATCCGGCTGATGCGCGACGAGGGAATACTGGACCATTTTCTGGCCCAGGCCACCGCCATCGACCGGCTCTCCCGGATGGTGGAGATCGAGTCCGGCCTGGCAATTTGCGATGCCCTGCGCCGGCTGGCCTCGCTGCTGCCGGTTGACGGCGACACGGCCGACCATATTGGACGGGCGTTGAGGCTATCCAATAAAGAACGCGAGCGCCTGGTTGCCATGACCGCGCCGGAGATCGATTTGTCACCCAAACTCGACGGCCCGGCCCGCCGCCGCGCGCTCTATACCATTGGCGCGGCAGCCTGGCCCGATCTGGTGCTGTCGGCATGGTCCGCCGGCGCGGCCAGCGCGGATGACGGGAGCTGGCGTGACCTGTTCAACGAACCGCAAGGTTGGGAGCGGCCGAAATTTTGGCTCACCGGACGAGATTTAAAAAAGCTGGGTATCGAGGAAGGCGCCGTGGTGGGTGAATTGCTGCGTGCCACCGAAGCCTGGTGGATCGCGGGCGATTTTCGTGCTGACCGGGAAGAATGCCTCGCCTGGCTGGCTCGGCAGGTGGGTTAGTTTTCGTCGTCGTCTTCCTTGGTGCGAGCCAACATGACATTGAGTTCGAGCACTGAAACGCCGTCATTATAGCGCACGAAGCTAAGATCCATGCCGAGGTCGGTCAGGGTCCGTTCGAATACACGCAATTCGTAATGCCCATCCTCCAGCACGTTCATGGCATAGACACCAAGGGTGTTGCCCTGGATGCTGGCCCAGGCCAGGGTATCGCCCGCCATCAGGTCCGGATCGCGCTTTTCGGAAAACATGCTCTTGCGGACCATCGGTTCGTAGACATTCGGCGTGTCCGACTGCACAAACCTCTGGGTTTCCGCGCGCCATTTAACGCCTTTCGAGGCCCGTTCCTGGCCGGTGCGGATGACCGTCGACGTATAGATCGAAAACCCGTGCCTGATCGGCTTGATGCTGACGATTATGTCGCGGAACTGGTCGCTTCCTTCGATCATCGGACCGCCGACATAGGCGCCAAAGAAATCTTCGATGCTAGCGTCCTGATCGTCCGCAAAGGCGGGTAGCGCCAAGATCAAAAGACCCGTCAGGCCCGCGGCGAGTGCGCAGAAGATGTTGCGTTCAGTGGTCATAGCGTTTCAACCGCGCCTTCGATTCCAGCATTTCCGACCCGCTGCGAAGATGGCGAACGGTCATATCCAAGCCATCGTCCACCGGGGTATAGATGACGGTGTAAATGTCGTATCCGCCGTGTGGGTTGATCCGCATCGAATAGACCAGCAAATTGCCGTCCTCAAGGCGAGCCCAGAAGGCCGGCGCGCCTTCTATGAGTTTTCCCTCGGAAGGGGCATGGAAGACGTTCTTTTTGTCCGCCGCCTCGAATTCGGCGCTGCTGTTCGGCGGCCAGGTCATCGTGAAGCCGTCGCTGCTGGTCTTCGACACCATGTTGAAGTCGCCTTCGATACCGCCCTCGCTGCCGGTTACGGATCCGCGGAATTGGCCGAGGAACTCTTTCGGCAGGGCATCGGCGCCGGCCGGCGCCACGGTCAGCACCAACAGCAACAATGCAGCCCCGGCCAGGGCCTGGAGCCGCCGAACGACCCCCAGAAAGCGGGCCGGTTTCCCGTATGCCAATTGAATATCCATCGACCTTTAAGTTAAACCCAATTCGGCTTTATGGCCAGCGCGCTTCGGGTGGCAGGGACATCAAGATAGCGTCAACATTGCCGCCGGTCATCAGGCCGAACTTAGTGCCGCGATCGTAAAGCAGATTGAATTCAACATATCGCCCGCGCCGGATCAGCTGGTGGTCACGCTGTTCGGCCGTCCATTCCCGGTTCATGTGGCGGCGGACGATAAGTCGATAAACCTCGAGGAATGCCTTGCCGACATCGCGGGTGAAGGCAAAATTCGCCGGCCAGTCATCCTCCAGATTATCATAGAAAATTCCACCGACGCCGCGCGCCTCGTTGCGGTGTTTCAGGAAGAAATACTCGTCGCACCACTTCTTGAATTTTGGATGGTAGTCGGGATCATGGGCGTCACAGGCGGCCTTCAGTGCAGCATGGAAGTCTTTCGTGTCGGCCTCGTCGGGCACCATCGGCGT
>CAXMQC010000080.1:0-2352 GCA_964195285.1 Akkermansiaceae bacterium | reverse complement strand
TGAAGGGCAGCGGGCGCCGCAGTGAGGGGACCGGATCCCGCCGCGCCTCGGCAACGATGTCGGCGGTCAACACGCCGCGCGCCTCCATGACACCAAGCACCTTGTCGCGCGCCGCGCGGGCACGTTCTGGATGGCGGTCGGGGCGCAGTGATTCCGGCGATTGCGGCAACGCTACCAGCAAGGCCGCCTCGGCCGGTGCGAGATGCCGCGGTTCCTTACCGAACCAGGCTAGCGAGGCGGCACGGATGCCTTCCAGATTGCCGCCATAGGGCGCCAAGGTCAGATATTGGGTCAGGATTTCGTGCTTGTCGAAGCGCCGTTCAAGCTGCAGCGCCCGCCACATCTGATGCAGCTTGGCGCCAATTGTTCGCTGTTTGGGCTCCAGCAGGCGCGCGGTCTGCATGGTGATGGTCGATGCGCCGGAAACGATGCGGCCATGCCCCACCAATTGCCCGACCGCCCGGCCGATCGCCAGCGGATCGACACCCGGATGGTTATGATATCGCTGATCCTCCCAGGCCAGCAGCATCCTCATATAGACCGGATCGACGGCATCCGGGTCGGCGGGCAGGCGCCACACCCCGGATTCGGTCGTAAAGCCGCGCAGCAGGCTGCCATCGGCGGCCAGAACCAGCCGGGACGAATCCTCCAGCCGCGACAGGTCGGGCGGGAACGCCAAATCGGCAACGACCGCCGCGACGGCGAGCAACAACGCACCGGCGCCGGCCAGCCGTAGCCGCCGATCAATTGATAGTGCTCGGATCATGCCTGTCCCCCGGGCATTCACACCACTAGTTCGGCGGCAGAATGTTGACCGCGCCCATGTCGGTGCGCGCGAAGTAGGTCGGCTGGTACATATCCTCGACATAGACGGCCGGTAGCTTGAAAGTTCCCTGCGAAACGGCGCGAACCATATAGGCGAACTTGAAGGTCTGGTCGCTGGTCCGGTTGAGCTCGAAGGCCGCCACGTAACGGTCGTCGCGCAGTTCTTCATGCCGGGTCGGGGTCAGTTTAGGCAGCCAGCGCAATTCCTCGCGTTCGCGGCCGCCTTCAAGCCGTTCGTTCTCCAGCTCGAAGCCGGCCGGTAACAGATCGACCACCATCGCCTGCTGGTCGCGCCTGTTCGTAGCCTCGCCATGGATCACCGCAACCAGCGTGTCGCCCTGCCGGATTTGGTCGAGATTCGCGCGTTTGCCCTCCAGCGTATAAAAGGCCCGGAAGATCGCGAATCCATTGTCCTCTGCCTTCATCTCGTCGCGCGGCACGCCGCTATAGGTGACGCTCTGCCAGATCGGTTCGTCGCCGAGATTGGCGATCGAAATACCGCCATACATTTCGGCCGCGTCGAAACCGACATAGACGGGACGGTCGCTTTCCGGCAACGTTTTGCCTTGCACGGCGACATTGATGCTGTCCGCCGATCCAAGTTCCCGCGCCGCCATGATCAGCCAGGCTTTTTCCTGAGTGCTGAGATAGCGTTTCCGGTCGATGCGTGCCGCCAGCTGCTGGGCGTATTGGGGCCAATCGCCTTCCTCGATGTTCGACAAAGTCGCCAGATAAACCGTAGCGGCCATGTCACGGGTGGTGGTCCCGTAATCCCAGTACCACCAGTGGTTCCAATAGCGATTCTTGCGCTCCCAATTATCGGCCGCGGAAACGAAAGCACTCGTCGCCCGCCTGTTGTCGCCCAATAGCGCCAAGGCGGCGCCAAGCTGGGCCCGGCCGAGCGCGGTGGGAATCTGGCTCAGATAGACGTCATGCAAATAACGCAGATCCGACGGGCGAACCTGTCCGGCCCGCGCCAGAACAAAAAGCGCATAAGTCCGCGCCGGCAGCGTGGCGCGACGGTAATCGGCCGCGTCGACACTTTTCTTCAGCCATTTCAAGCCGCGCTGATAGGGATATTCAGGGACCGGATATTTCAGCTCTTTGGCCTGGGTCAGGAAATCCATCACATAGGCCGACAACCATTCCTCGCGATTGCTGTGGGCGTTCCACATACCGAAGGATCCATCGGACCGCTGCATGGTGAAAATGCGCCTGATGGCGTCCTGCACCCTGCCCCGCAACACCGTTTCGTTTTCTGTGATACCCAGTGATTCGGCGACTTCCGCCACGTATAGCAGCGGCATCGCCCGGCTGGTTGTCTGCTCGGCGCAGCCATAGGGATAGCGGTTCAGCGATTTCAGCAAACTGGCGAGGCCAAGTTCGGGCCGAGCGCTGAGCGTGACCGTGGCTTCGCCAGAACCGGGAATGAATTCATCCAAAATGCTGGCCGCAAGCGTATGTTTCTGGCCCGCCTGGACGCGCGAGCTGATCTGCTTCGATATGCGGGTCTGGGCGGGACGAACC
>CAXMQC010000079.1:0-3010 GCA_964195285.1 Akkermansiaceae bacterium | reverse complement strand
GTCCGCCATTTTCTGACCGAAGAATACGAGAAAATCAGCACCGAAGCCGGGGGCGGCAACACTGACAAAAAAAGCAGACCTCTGATAATAAAGGCGAATTTCAAGGAGGCTATCACTGGCGATGATCGGCGCATGCACCGGGGCGCCTTCAACGGTTCCTATAATGGACGCAACTGGGAGGCCGTGGTTCTATACGCGACCCTGGGCGAGGGTGCGGAATTGAAGGTCAATTATGGCCCGGGTGCCAAGGGATACGAACTTCTCGTGGAATCCAATGATGCGGGCCAAGCGATGCAATCGCTGGACTGGTGGGATGAAATCCAGGGTGGTTCGATGGTGATTGAGGGCCGCCGCGAAACCGCCGACGCCCCGCTGACCGGCAATGTCTGGGTTAAGGACTTCCGTATGATACAAGCGCCGGACGGCATCAAGTTGCTGCAGATCATCACGCTGGTCGGGCTTCCGGCCGCCGCGGCAGCCGGGGAAGGGATCAGTTTCGCTGGGTTGGAAGGCTCTTTCACCTACGACGACGGTCTATTGACTTTTGGCGAGATGGAGGCTTGGGGCCCTGTTGGCGTTTATGTTTACCAAGGCGGTTGGATGAACTTCGACGAAAACACCGTGTCGATGAATGGCCATGTCGTTCCCGCCAACACCTTGCAAAAACTTTTGGGTTACATACCGTTTCTGGGACTCATCGTAGGTGATGGACTGGTGGCGGCGGATTTCGAGGTCAACGGAAACCTGGATAACCCGACCACGGAAGGCAGCCCGTTCAGCCTGTTAAAAATTGGCTTGTTGCGTCAGTTGTTCCGCGTCGAGGGCGAACCGGAAGAGGATCAGCCGGACGATCAGCCTGGTGCCGAGCCGCCACCGAGGCGCGACTGACGGAAATCAAACCGGACGAACCAGGGCATGCCGCTTCTTGCCGGCGGACAGCTTTATGACACCGTCCGCATTGACGTCGGCCAGTGTAACCAGCGCGGTTTCTTCGCCGATCGCCAAATCGTTCAGCCGTGCGCCGCCCCCCTTAATCAGCCGCCTTGCTTCGCCATTGCTGTTCGCGAGGCCCGCGAGCCGCATCAGCTCGAAGGCCGGAACGCCGGTCTCGAGATCGCTGCTCGCCACATCGATCGTGGGCAAATCCTCGGCAATCACGCCCTGCTCGAAGGTTTTGCTTGCGGTCTCCGCTGCCGCTGCCGCCGCGCTCTCTCCATGGCACAGCCTCGTCGCCTCGTTGGCCAGGATCTTCTTGGCCTCGTTTATCTGGGCTCCTTCCAGCGTCTCCAGCCGCGCGATTTCGTCCATCGGCAGATCAGTGAACAGCTTCAGGAACCGGCCGACATCGGCGTCTTCCGAATTGCGCCAGTATTGCCAGTAATCGTAGGCGCTTAGCCGCTCTTCGTTAAGCCATACCGCGCCTGAAGCCGTCTTGCCCATCTTCGCGCCCGATGAAGTGGTCAGCAGCGGCGTCGTCAGCCCGTAGAGCTGCCGGTGATCGCATTTATGCGCCAGCTCGATGCCACCCACTATATTGCCCCACTGATCCGAACCGCCCATTTGCAATAGGCAATTATGGCGGCGAGACAGTTCCAGGAAGTCGTATGCCTGTAGCACCATGTAGTTGAATTCCAGAAAGCTCAGCGGCTGCTCCCGGTCAAGGCGCAGCTTAACCGAGTCGAATCCAAGCATGCGGTTAACCGAAAAATGCCTCCCATATTCGCGCAAGAACGGGATAAATTCCAGTTCGTCCAGCCAGTCCGTGTTGTTGACCATAACCGCATCGGTGGGCCCGTCGCCGAAGGTCAGAAAACTTTCGAAGATCCGCCGAATGCTCTGGATATTGGCGTCGATGCGCGCATCGTCCATTAGCTGGCGCTGCTCGTCCTTGCCTGACGGGTCGCCGACCTTCGTGGTGCCGCCACCCATCAGTACGATGGGTTTGTGCCCGGTACGCTGCAACAGGCGCAGCAGCATTATCGGCACCAGGCTTCCCGCATGCAGCGAATCGGCCGTCGCGTCGAACCCGATATAAGCGGGGATTCGGCCTTTGCGGGCGAGATCGTCCAGTGCCGTCATATCGGTGCACTGATGGATAAAGCCGCGCTCTTGGGCGGTGTTCAGAAATTCCGAGGCAGGTGTCGTCATTCGCTTGCGTTTGTCCAGATTTCAGGGCCTCTTGCCGGCGGGCCGAGGATTTATCACATTAGCCCCCGGCGGACAATGACGAGCGGAGAATGCATGGAAAAGGGACTGGACCGGATGATCGCCGCCATTGGATTGATGAGCGGCACCTCGCTGGACGGCGTTGACGCCGCGCTGATCGTGACCGACGGCGTCGCCATCCAGTCGACCGGGGTATCGCTGACCATGGCCTATGACGCCGGCCTGCGCAGTCGTCTGCGCGAAACACTGGGATGTCGCTTTCGCAATCCGCAGATCGATTCCGTCGAGCGGGAAATGACCCTGGCCCACGTCGAAGCGGTAACGCGATTGTTGGACCAGGCCGGCATGCAGGCCCAGGATATCGGGGTGGTCGGATTTCATGGCCAGACGGTGATGCATGCGCCTGAAGAAGGGCTAACCTGGCAGGTCGGCGATGGCGCGCTGTTGGCCGCGCGATGCGGTATCGGCGTGGTTTGTGATTTTCGGTCTGCCGACATGCAAGAGGGCGGTGAGGGTGCGCCTTTCGCGCCGGTCTATCACCGGGCGCTGGCGCGTGATCTGGACCGGCCGCTGGCGGTGCTTAATGTCGGCGGGGTGGCCAATGTCACCTGGATCGGCGACGATGAATCCCTGCTCGCCTTCGACACCGGTCCGGGCAATGCGCTGATCGACGACTGGGTCATGCTGAAGAGCGGCGCCGCTTCGGATCTCGATGGCAAACTGGCACGCGCGGGCCGCGTGGACGAAGCCATCCTGAGCGCCTTGATGGACAACAACTATTTCGACCAGAAACCGCCCAAATCCCTGGATAGAAATGCCTTCGATATCAACGGATTATCACAAT
>CAXMQC010000078.1:0-2521 GCA_964195285.1 Akkermansiaceae bacterium | reverse complement strand
TTCCTCGATGATGGCGCCGACGGTGGTGGCGCGTCCGGAGGGCCGGCTGATCGCCGTGGGCAGCGGTGGGTCGAATCGAATCCGCACCGCGATCCTCCAGGTGCTGGTTAACGTGCTTGGTTTCGACATGGAGCTGCGGGCCGCCATCGAGGCCCCACGCATTCACTACGAACGCGGCCTGTTGAATGTCGAGGCGGCCGGCGCCCCCGGCGGATTCGACCGCGCCGCAACAGAGCGCTTCACCAACCCCTTCGCGAACAAGGTGTTGTGGGACGATTTCAGCATGTTCTACGGCGGCGTCCACGCGGTGTCGCTGGATCGGGAGAACCAGCGGCTCGGTGGTGGCGGCGACCCGCGACGCGGCGGGGTCTATCTGGAAGTCTGAAACTCCGACAGCCGCTGCGCCAACAGGTCCATGACATGGCCCAGGACCTTGTCGTCCATATTGTCATCGATCTCGGCGGCCCTGGTCTCGTAGAGATGATCCAGAAGGGCTGCGATCACCCGGCATTGTTCAGCGTTCAGGCACGCGATGCGGCCGGATTCGAGATGGAACAGGAACTGGTCGAGATAATAGTCGTCACCCTGTCGCAGCACCAGGCGGACAAAGCCGGGCATGAAGTAGCAGTAGGCCTCGTCGGTCAGGAAACATACGGGGTCCCAGGCCGGGCTGCCGACCTGTTGCAGCGAGACCGTTTCCGGCGTTACCGCCTGCATGACCTCTTCATGCTCGGCGCATTCGTCGCAATGTTCGGGGTTCCGGCCCAACGGCGCCGGGCGGTCGCCCCCGAATGCCTTGTCAATCGCCGCAGATAGTTCTTGAATCTCCATGGCGTATGAATGTCACTTGTCCAGAACCTTCGGCCAATTCGCATCGCCCTTGGCGATATTGCCGGGGACATCCTGCGCCCAGGTCTTCTGCACGCCCTTGCTGTAGTTCAGAAAGAGCTTGCCGTCGACGATGCGCCAGGCCTGCGGGTCGGACGAAGCCGTATAACCCTGGCTGACCGCCCAGGCGCAGTAACCGCCATATTGCGGTGCATAGGCCTCGGGGTCGGATTTGAAGCTGCTCAGGTTCTCGGCGCTGGAAAACCGCCAGGTCGCGCCGTTCCATTCAATCTCATGATTGCCGCTGCCCTCGACCGGCTTGCCGTCGGTAAAATAGGCGACCGGGTCATAACCGCTGACGGCGAGGCTGCTGAGGAACCCGGTATGGACCGGATCCTTGGCGGCGGCGGGCGACACGGCAGCCTGGAAGATCACGCCGGTGGTAATCAGCATTGTGACCAGCAGGGCGCGGATATTCATTGCAAACACTCCGTCATGTTCTCGTACATATGCCGATGTCTGGAGGAATATATTCACGTAACTATCACGGCGGCCATTACAAAATCGTGACCGGATAAAGCTCTAGGCACCCACGGCAACGGCCTCCAGCGCGGCCCAGTCCAGGATTCCGATTTCGCCGCGCGTACCGGTGCGGATGATCCGGCGGTCCCGGAACTGGGTCAGGGTGCGGCTGGTGGTCTCGGCGGTGGTGCCGAGATAGTCGGCGATATCGGACCAGCGCATGGGAATTTCGACGATTTCCTTCCGAATTTCGGTCGCCTCGGCCTGGCGGCGCGCCATGGTCAACAGAAACGTCGCCACCCGCTCTTCCGCCAAGCGATGAGCCAGCAGCAGCATCCGATCCTGTGCCTCGGTCAACTCGTCGGCAATTTCGGCAAGGAACAGCTGGCGCAGGCCCGGCACCTCGTCGAATAGATGTTCCAGCGCTGTCCGGCGCCATACACGCAGCGAGCAGTCGGTCACCGTCTCCGCCCCATAGCCGTACACAGCTTCCAAATTGAACGTGACCCCCAAATAATATCCGGGATAGAGGAAGCCGGTCACCTGGCGCCGCCCGTCGGGCAGCAGCTTGAAGACGCTGGCAACGCCTTGCCGCAGGTTGTAAAGATTGGCGGCCGGATCACCCTCGATGATGATTGCCTGGCCCGCCGCCAGTTTCAGCGGATGCGAAATTTCGTTCAGCCGCGCAACGACCCTGTCGTCCAGCGCTTCAAGGCGCCGCCGCAGGGCGCTTCTGGCTTGGTATTCGGTGCCGATCGGCATGAACACAACCTTTTCAAAAGAGCTATACCAAGGTACCGCAAACCTTCGGTACAGGCCCGAACTGAATTACGCGTGGAGCCCGGATAGTCAAGAGAATTGACCGGCTGATCCGCCCAATCGTCCTGTCAACGCGCGCGCGTTATCGCAAAGCATCGAACCAGCGAACAGGAAACATGGCGCGCTCGGTTCCGATATTGCGCTGGCCGGCGACAGGCTGTATCAGCATGGGGCGCGGGCGATAATCGACCGGGTTCCAAGGGAAGGGCACGCGGTTGGAGTTCATAGCGAATCCCTGGTTTTATGCGCTGGCGTTTCCCGCCGTTTTGATCGTCGGCTTTTCCAAGGCCGGGGTCGGCGGCGGGCTGGGCATCATGGCGGTGCCGATGATGGCGCTGGTCGTGCCGCCGGT
>CAXMQC010000077.1:0-4710 GCA_964195285.1 Akkermansiaceae bacterium | reverse complement strand
AAGGGAAACCGGGAAACTCATGCAGGTTCAGCCTTTCCCGGCCACCGTCGTTCAGACAACCCGGTCGCCCGGCGCCTGTCCGGCGAAATATGCGTCCAGATTGTCGAGCGCCCGGAAACCCATGCCGTTGCGGGTTTCGATGGTAGCGCTGCCGATATGCGGCACCAGGAAGACGTTGTCGAGTTCCAGATATCGTTTGTCGAAATTCGGCTCGCCTTCGAATACGTCCAGTCCAGCGGCCCCCACTTTGGCCGATTGCAAGGCTGGAATCAGCGCATTGTCGTCGATGACGGTGCCGCGGGCCGTGTTGGCGACCACCGCACCGTCCGGCAGAAGCGCAATTCGGTCGGCATTCAGGAAATGGCGGGTATCCGCGCCGCCCGGACTGTTGATCGACAAAAACTGGCAGTGCGGCAGCATCTCTTCCGCCGTCGCATGGTGGATCGCACCCTGTTCCTTGTCCGGCGCCAGCCGGGTGCGATTGCAGTAATGGATCTCCATCTCGAAGCCGCGGGCGCGCTGCGCCACCGCCTGGCCGATCCGTCCCATGCCGTAGATCCCCAGCTTCTTGCCGGTAACGTCGACGCCCAGCATATCCATCGGGTTCCAGCGGCCCCAGGCGCCCTCGCGCAGGGTTTTTTCCGAATTCTGCGCCTGGCGCCCGGCGCCGAGCAGGCAGAGCATGCTGATATCGGCGGTCGCCGCGGTCAACACATCGGGCGTATTGGTTACGATAAGGCCCTTGTTTCTCGCCGCTTCAACGTCGATATGGTCGTGGCCGACCGAGAAAGTGGCCAGGATTTTCACATGTTCGGGCAACTGCTTAATGACATCAGCGGTCCATTTTTCTGTGCCGCAGGTAAGAATCCCGTCACATTTGGTCTCTATACTCAGGCGCACCAGGTCTTCGGGGCCGTATACGGCATCGTCGTCGTTATGCAGCGCATCGTAGTCGCGCCGAATGCGGGTTTCGACATCGGGTGGAAGTAAGCGGGTAACGAAAATTTTTGGATTTTGGGCCATTTGCAATAAATCCTTGTATCGGACAGATATTTGCCAAGATTCAATGTGACAGTATGGACCGACATAAAGCAGAAATGACCCGGCGCCGCCAAGCCCCCTGTTGTAAGAAATATCGAACCGGATTTTACGGGAGTTGATGATGAACAAATCTATCGCCACTATCGCCGCCATTTTATTGACCTTGTCGGCCGCGTCCGCGGCGTCGGCGGTCGAGCTTGCGGCGCATCGCGCGTTCTATCGTCTTTCGCTGGCGACGGCGTCGAACGAGAGCAACATGGCTGGTGTCGAGGGGGCGATCAGTTTCGAGATCAAGGATGCCTGTGACGCCTGGATTGTCGAGCAGAATTACGCTCTGCGGTTTCAACTGGCCAATGGCGGCGATATCGACAATATCGACAAATATGTTTCCTGGGAGTCCAAGGACGGGCTGGAATACCGGTTCAATATCACCCGCATCACCAATGGCCGCGAAACCGAGCAGGTTGGCGGCCGGGCCGAACTGGAATCACAGGGCGGCCCCGGCATGGCGATCTTTGAACAGCCCGCCAAGGACAGGATTGCGCTGTCCAGGGGTACGGTCTTCCCGACCGAACACACGGCTATCCTGTTGGAAAAGGCCGAGAAGGGCGCGCTCTTCGACCGCCACTTGCTGTTCGACGGGTCGAAGGTGGAAGCGTCGGCCCCGGTTACGACAATCGTGCTCGCACGGCGCGACGCCGAGGGTGAATCCGTGGTGAAATCGCCGCTTGGCCCGGACAGCACCTGGCCGATGCAGCTGGCGTTTTTCGCCGCCGAAGGCGAGGCTCAGCCTGGCGAGGAACTGCCCGATTTCGAAATGACGATGAATATTCAGGCCAACGGCGTCGTTACCAGCCTGATCCTGAATTTCGGCGATTTCACGGTGAACGGCGTTCTTGAAGAGATCGAGGAGTTGCCGGCCAGCGGCTGTTGATTAGAGCCTTTAACGGTTATACGGAACCGCTCTGTTGCCCACCGGCGGCCATTCCGTCAGGCATAACGCGCCCCGCGATGCTGGCGCATCGGGCAAGCGGGATAACGTAGCGGATGGCCGCCGCAGGGCAAGCGCACGGGACACGGCGATTTCGGCCCGGGGCTGCGTCGCGGCCCTCGACCGTAGCCTGGCTACGCTCCGAGAACCGCTCCTGTCCCCGGACCGAAATCGCCGCGTCAGAGCGGTTCCGTATAACCGTTAAAGGCTCTAGCGCTGGATTCGCCGGCGCGACGCTTTAGCTACGCTCCTTGGTATTAAAAGCCGCGGCCCTTGGTAATTGCCTTTTCGCCCAGCTTTTCACGTACGCTGTCGATCGCATTTTCCACCGCGACACGTTTTTGCGCCCCCGGGTCCAGCAGATCGGGCTGGGCCGCGGTGTTTGCGTCGCAGAGCTCCTCCACGCCGGCGCCGATCAGCCTGAAGGGTCGGCCGTCCGCTTCTTTTTCCAGCATCGGCATCGTCGCGCGATAAATTTTCTCGGCATGCCAGACCGGCGCGCTTAGCGTCCGGCTGCGGGTCAAAATCCTGAAGTCCGCTGTTTTCAGCTTTAGCGCCACCCGTTTCCCGGCCAATTGTTTCTTCTTCAGTCGCCGCGACACCGATTCGCAGAGTGGCCATATCTCGCGGGCCAGCGCCGCAAGGTCGGCGATGTCGGTCGCGAATGTCGTTTCGCTGGAGATGCTTTTGGCCTGTCCGCTGGGATCCACCTCGCGCCCATCGATGCCGCGCGACAGCTTGTACAGCCGCTGCCCAATGGCGCCGTAGCGGCGGTGCAGCAGGACTTCCTCGACCCGGCGCAGATCGCCGATCGTCTTGATGCCGTCGCGCTGCAGTTTCGTCTCCAGCGCGCGGCCTACCCCGTAAATGGCGCCGACCGGCCTGGGGGCCAGGAAATCCAGGGTTTCCTTTTTCCCGATCACCGCGAACCCGCGCGGTTTGTCGAGGTCGGAGGCCATCTTGGCGAGAAACTTGTTGTGGCTTAGCCCGATACTGGCGCTGACCCCGACCTCCCGCTCGATCTCAAGAACCAGCCGCGCCAGTGTCCGGGCCGGGCTGCCGCCATGGAGTTTCTCGGTGCCGCCGAGATCGAGGAATGCCTCATCGATCGACAGCGGTTCGACCAGTGGCGTCGCCCGCAGCATCAACTCGCGCACCTGACGGCCGACGGCGGAATATTTCGCCATGTTCGGGCGGATTACCACGGCGTCCGGACAGGCCTGCAGCGCCTTGAACATCGGCATCGCCGAACGCACGCCATAGACCCGCGCCACATAGCAGGACGCCGCCACGACCCCGCGCCGGCCGCCGCCGACGATGACCGGCCGGTTCGCCAATTCAGGATTGTCGCGCTTTTCGACCGCGGCGTAAAAGGCGTCGCAATCGATATGGGCGATCGAAAGTTTATGCAGCTCCTTATGGCACGCAAGGCGCGGCGAACCACATTCTGGACAGCGTCCTTCGAGCGCCGCCTCGGGTACGCTCAGGCAATCCCGACACAGGATAGATATCTGTTTCTTCACACCGGGCCTTCAGTCTGCCAGAGCCGGGCGGCGCCCCTGACTCCACTGGAATCGCCATGCATCGGCGGGACGATCCGGGTCGCCACCTGATCGGAAAAAATCCACCTTTCCCAAAGGGTTGGCAGATTTTCATAAAGCCGTTTGATATTAGATAATCCACCACCCAGAACCACGATATCGGGGTCGAATGAATTGATCATATGGGCCAGGGCGCGCGCCAGTTTTGTTTCAAACAGTGTCATGCTTTGCGCCGCCGCCGCGTCGCCGTCGGCGGCCCGGCCGGCGATGTCATGGGTGGCCAGCGATTGACCGGTTCTTTCGGTATGCGCGCGCGCCAGCGCCGGGCCCGACAACCAGGTTTCGATGCATCCCTCCAACCCGCACCAGCAAGCCGGCCCGGGCAATTCGGCGGGTTCCGGCCAGGGCAGGGGATTGTGGCCCCATTCGCCGGCGATCGCGTTGGCGCCGGTCAACGCCCGCCCGCCGATAACCAGCCCGCCGCCAACGCCGGTACCCAGGATGACGCCGAACACGGCATGTGCCCCGGCCGCCGCGCCATCGATGGCCTCCGAAAGGGCGAAGCAGTTGGCGTCGTTGGCCACGCGAACTGGTTGGCCGAGCGCCGATTCGATATCGCGGTTCAAGGGGCGCCCATTCAGCCATGTCGAGTTTGCGTTTTTCACCAGCCTGGTCGCCGGCGAGATCGTGCCGGGGATGCCAATCCCGACGCTGGCCCCGCCGCCGGCCTGCGAGTCGGCCTGCGCGACCAGCCCCACGATTGCCGCCACCGTTGCCGCGTAATCCTCTCGCGGCGTCGCGATCCTGTGGCGGAACCGCATTGTTCCGCTCTCGTCCAGCAAGGCGACCTCAATCTTGGTGCCACCGAGATCAACACCGATTTGCATTGAACCGACATTCCCCATATGAACCGGCGACCAGACCGCATATTGGGCGATTTCGGCGTTGTTGGCAACGCTCTCTGCCCAAGATCCGCCCAAGAACCCCTCACCATGACCAAGGGGCGCCGCGAAAGAGCAGATGGATCGGATTGGTCGCAATCAAGGCGCACCTCTCCCGTGGCTTTCGTTGCAACGCATGACAAACGGCTTCCTCACGCCGGCGCAGGATCAGGCGGTGGCCGCAACTGCGCGATCA
>CAXMQC010000076.1:0-2735 GCA_964195285.1 Akkermansiaceae bacterium | reverse complement strand
TAATCCGCGATGGCGACAACGCTGCCCGAAATCAGCGCCACCAGGACAACAAGCGCGGTGATTTTCTGCGACAAACGCAGGCGGCGGAACCGCTTTTTCCCGTCGAACGCCGAAGGCGGGCTGGTATTCGTCGAATCGTTCATTACGCCCTTATACCGTTGATCGCGAGCAGGATTCGCCTATTGTCGCGCCTTGCGGGGAACTGCACAAGACGTTCAACAATCTACAGGAGACGCCGGTGTTTCAGCATAGCATCGATCTGGATACCGCCACCAAAATCGTGGATGCCGCCATCGCCAAGGGCCATGAAATGGGATTCATGCCGCTGACCGTCGTCGTGCTTGACGATAGCGGTACCGCAAAGGCGCTGAAACGCGAGGACGGCGCCAGCCTGATCCGCCCCGACGTGGCGATGGGCAAGGCATGGGGATGCCTGGGCTTCGGCACCGGCGGCCGGGTGATCACGGGCCGGTCGGAAACCGCGCCAGGCTTCGTCAACGCGCTGATGGCGCTGTCCGGCGGCCGCATGGTGCCCTCGCCGGGCGGTGTGCTGATCAAGAACGCGGACGGCCGCATCATCGGCGCCATCGGCATTACCGGCGACACTGGCGAGAATGACGAAATCTGCTCTGTTGCGGGGATCGAGTCCGTCGGACTGACCCCCGACACCGGCGCCTGAAACGAGAATTTTCCCCCCTGCGTTGAGTCGACACCAGCCCGCTCCCCCACCCGGCCACCCACGGCATCGTATGATAGGGGCGGCCGGGGGCGAGAGGCCGGTGCCGCTTCGGCGTGAGCCGAAGACATTTGTAACAAGGTGCCGGCCGGTGTGCTCTTGCCGCATTTTGCGCTAGGGTGGCGGAAACTCGGACCGGTGGCGATGGCGGACTATCTGACGACAAGGGAAGTGGCGGCCTTGCTGCGCATCAAGGAGCGCAAGGTCTATGAGCTGGTCAGCGACAACGCCATCCCGCACAGCCGGGTGACCGGCAAGCTGCTGTTCCCGCGCGACATGGTGGAGGCCTGGGTGCGCCGCCGCGTGGAGTTCCGCGAGGGCACCGAGGGGCTGGTCGAACGGCCGCTGGTGGTCGCCGGCAGCCACGACCCGCTACTGGACTGGGCGCTCAGGGAATCGGGCAGTGGCCTTGCCACCTTTTTCGACGGCAGCCTCAGCGGCCTTACGCGCCTCGCCGAGGGCGGCGCGGTGGCGGCCGGCATGCATGTCTACGAAGCCGACCGCGAGGACTGGAATCGCGCCCATATCCGCGAACGCATTCCCGGCATGCCGGTCATTCTGGTCGAATGGGCGATGCGCACACAGGGGCTGGTGCTGGCGCCGGGTAACCCGCAAAATATCACCTCGATCGCCGATCTCGGCGGCCGCCGGGTGATCCCGCGCCAGAGCCAAGCCGGCAGCCGCGTGCTGCTGGACTATCTGATGACCAAGGCCGGGCTGGACGCCGCCGCGATGGAAATGCTGGACCCGCCGGCGCGCAGCGAGGCCGACGTGGCGCTGGCGGTCGCCGACGGCAAGGCGGATGCCGGGCTGGCGGTGGAAACCGTGGCGCGCCAGTACCGGCTCGACTTCCTGCCGCTGTTTCGCGAGCGTTACGACCTCGCCGTCTGGCGCCGCGACTGGTTCGAACCGCCGCTCAGGTCGCTGATATCCTTCGCCCGCACCGCGGCCTTCGCCGACCGCGCCGCGGACTTGGGCGGCTACGACATCTCCGGCCTGGGAACCGTGCGCTATAACGGGCCGTGAGATCAGCGACTCCGCGGAGAAAATATTCTTCAACAGCACGACCGCATCGGGGTTGACGAAGTTCAACCGGCCGCCTTTCAGGGAGAATGGAGATCGCCGCTAGTTTGTGCTAAAATGCCCGTAAATGGTTACGATGCAATCAAAAAAAACTACTAATCGCCCTTGCACGATTTACGAGGTCGTGCAGGGCTGGGCCGAGTGCAGGCCGGACGCACCCGTGCTTGTGGCGAAAGATAGTTTGCCGCTCACATATGGCGGCCTCCTGGAGCTGATGGACCGTTTCCAGCGATTACTCAACGACCATGGTTTCGGCCGGAACGATCGCCTTGCCATCGTCCATTCGGGCGGCGCGGATATGGCGGCTACCATCGTCGGTGTCTGGAGCTGCGCCGCCGCGGTGCCGATGAATCACGCCTATACTGTCGGCGAGTTCGCAATCTATTTTCGGGACCTCCGTATCGACGCCCTGCTTGTCGATGCGACTCTGGACTCACCGGCGCGCCAAGCTGCCCAACAGCTGGGCCTGGCGGTGTTCGAGATCGTGCATGAGGACAGGCGGTTTGCCGGTTCGGTGTCGCTGTAACAGGGGACTGAAGGCAGCGTCAGGCATGCGGGCGGCGCCCAACTGGACGATCTGGCCACCGTGCTGACAACATCGGGGACGACCTCGCACAGCAAGATCGTTCCGTTTTATCAGCGCGATCTGTGGTGGAAATCCGCGAACGCCGTTCGGCGCCTGAAACTGACCCCGGAGGACCGTTGCCTCAACTTGATGCCATTGTTCCACGGCCATGGCATCAATTCCGGGCTTGGTATCAATATTTGGTGCGGCGGCAGCATGATCATGCTGGAACGATTCGATATCGACACTTTCGCGGATTACATCCAGGCGCTGGAGCCGACCTGGTATACCGGCGCCTTTACCTTCCACCACCAGATTCTCGCCCATGCGGAGCAGCTCAAAGCTGTCTTC
>CAXMQC010000075.1:0-5543 GCA_964195285.1 Akkermansiaceae bacterium | reverse complement strand
AACGGTTGCCACACGCGGTAATTTGCGCCAGGGGCGCGACAGCCGTATGAAGAACGTGAACCGTTAGCAGTTTCAGGCGCTACGCAGCAGAGAGATGCAATATGAGCCAACGCGACAGCGACTTCGAGAACCGGGTCTACGTGGTGACGGGTTCAAGCCAGGGCGTCGGCGAGGCAATCGCGATGGCGCTGGCGGGTGCCGGGGCGTCGGGTCTCGTCGTCTGCGGCCGCGACACGGAAAACGGCGCCCGCGTGAAGGCGGCCCTCGAGACGGCGGGCGCGGCCGTTGAGTTCGTGCCGGCCGACCTGGAAAACCCCGATGATTGCCGCGCCGTTGTGGCGGTCTGCGATGAACGGTTCGGGCGTATCGACGGCCTGGTCAACGCCGCCGGCATTACCGATCGCGGCACCATTGACGATACTTCGCTGGAATTGTGGGACCGGATGTTCGCGATTAATACGCGCGCGCCCTTCCTTTTGATGCAGGAGGCCATCGGCGTGATGAAGCGCGAGGGCCCAGGCGGCGCCATCGTCAACATCGTTACCATGTCGAGTCATGGCGGCCAGCCGAAGCTGACGGCCTATTGCGCCTCCAAGGGTGCGCTGGCGATCCTGACCAAGAATGTCGCGCACGCCGTGCGTTTTGACCGGATTCGGGTGAACGGGGTCAATATCGGCTGGACCGCGACGCCCAACGAACACAAGATCCAGCTTGCCGAGGGCCAACCGGAAGACTGGCTCGCGCAGGCCGAGGCCGCGCAACCCATGGGCCGCCTGATCACGACCGGGGATGTCGCCAATATTGCCCTGTTTCTGCTGGGATCCGACTCCGGCGTCATGACCGGATCGGTGATCGATTGCGACCAGATGGTGATGGGCGCCTATGACTGATATACTTAAATGGACAGTTACCGGAGGATAGAACGTGGCAGTGAAATACACCGACGGCGAGGCGTTGGATCGGCCCTGGGGGCGTTGGCAGGTCCTCGACACGGGCGAAAACCACGTCGTGAAACGCCTTACGGTAATTCCTGGCGCCCGGTTGTCCCTGCAGTACCATCACCACCGCGAGGAACATTGGGTCGTGGTGGAAGGCGTTGGCACCGTCGTGCTCGACGACGAGACCTTCGAGGCCGGCCCCGGTGCGTCTGTCTTCGTGCCGATCGGCGCGCGGCACCGGATCGAGAACCGGGGCGTGGAAACACTGGTGTTTATCGAGGTCCAGCGCGGCGACGACTTGCGCGAAGACGATATCGTCCGTCTCGATGAATCCAGCGGCAGCTGAATAAGTCCAGGCGTGGGCGTCGCGGCCGGCGGCGGGTCGGCTTAACCGGCGATTAAGCACGATCGGGTTATATGGCTTGGTTCCGTCACAGAATTTGAGCCAGATTGCCGCCAGATGCTGCAAAGCAAGGACCGACAGGAAATACTGCAAACGGCGGCGACGTCGCCGCCGTTGAGCAACCGCGCGCTTCTGATGGTTTTTGCCGCGCTATTGCTGGCGGCCATCGCGCCCTTGTTGCTGGTCGATGTCGTGCCGCTGGCGAACATGCCGAATCACATGGCCCGAATCCGGATTCTGTCCGAGATCGGGCAAGACCCGGCGCTCGCCGCAAGTTACCGCCTGAACTGGGGGCTGCAGCCGAACCTGGCGGTTGATCTGTTGCTGACCCCGCTGGCCGGTTTGGTCGACCCGCTGGAGTTGGGCCGCTGGTTTACCGTGCTGTGTATGCTGACACTTACCGGTGGGACATTCGCCGCCTACCGCGCTATCAATGGCAGGCTCGATTTTTGGCCGGCCGCGTTATTCCTGTTTATTTACAATCATGTGTTGATCTGGGGTTTCCTGAATTTCCTGTTCGGGCTCGGTCTGGGACTGGCCGGCTTTGCGGCCTGGGTTGCCACCAGCGACCGACCGGGATGGCGGCGCACATTCCTGTTCGGGCTTGGCGGTATCGCGATGTTCTTCGTCCATCTGATGGCACTTGGAATCTACGGGATCATGGTCGGTGCCTGGGAGGTCGCACGCCTGCGGGACCGCTGGCCCGACTGGCGGGGATTGGCGCGCGACTGGACCCTGGGCGCGGCGCAGTTCCTGCCCGCCTTTGCCTTGTTCATCGCCGCGCTGCCGCCGCCGGTCAGCAATCCGGAATGGGTCTGGGGCTCGGCGATTTTCCGGGCTCGAGGGATTGTCTCGCCGGTAATGACCAATCTCAGCGCGATGGACGGCATTCTGATCTTGTTTGTTGGCGGCGTGCTGCTGATCTCACTGCCGTTGCGATGGCTGCGGCCGGCGCGTGGCATGGCCCTGCCTCTTGTGTTGTTGGCAGCCTTGGCCCTGGCCGCACCGTTCTGGACCTATGGCCGATTCGGCGGGGTGTGGGGTCTGGATGTCAGGCTTTGGGTTGCCGTTGCCTTTTTCGCGGCCGCCGGGCTGCGGTTTTCCGGCCCCCGGCGCGCCGGCGAGATCATCGCCATCGCGGCCATCGTGCTGTTCGGTGCCCGGCTCTACCAGACCGCCGACCAATGGCGGACCTATAACGAACAGATCGCCGAATACCGCGCGGCGGCGGCAATTTTCGAGCCGGGCGAGCGAATCCTTCAGGCCCAGGACAGGTCGCTTCCGGTGGCCGGCGCACCCGGGGCATTTCCTGAAATCTACACTCATTTCAGCAATTATTCGGTGCTCGACCGCAGCGTATTCCTGCCGACCCTATTCACCGACCCGGTCAAACAGCCGATCGTGGTGGCGCCCGTGTTGAAGGATATCGATACGCCGGTGGGCTGGCCGATCAGCATTGGCGGCCTGCGGGCCTGGGCGGATCCGTCGGTATTCGACTGGTTCGGCGGCGACATCCAGGCCGGCGACCAACGCCACTACGGCTATATGTGGCAGGACCGGTTCGACTATGTCGTGCTGGTTCATGGCGGCGGCGTCGAAAATCCGGTTCCCGAGCTCCTGGACCTGGTATCGGCAGGCTCGTATTTCTCGATTTTCAGGGTGCGGCGCGGCGGCTGCACCGGCGACTATCCCAATGCTTGCGAAAAGCTACGGGCCGAGGGGCAAAACTGGGAAATTCCGGCGCCAGACGGGGTTCTGTAATACGGATGCAGGTTTGGCAACGAAATCTACACTATTTTGCGCGAATCATGGGGATGCGAGATTTCAGGAACCGGCCGGCCGGGGTAGGGGCGGACGCGACGCCGTGATTAAGCGCCGCAAAACGGTTGTAATATCAACGGAAATTCCGAGGTTGTGATCTTGTCGGATAAGGTAGAAGACGACTTTCGTCCCAGCGCCATGTCTCTGCGGGCGTTGATATCGCCGATCGTGGCGGTTCTGCTGATCCTCGCCGGCGTGGTTTTGTCCGTGCTGCTGACGGGCACGAGCATTCAAAACGATGCGGAAGCCGTTCGCTCGCAGCAACTGATCGATTCAGCTTTTAAGACCGTCGGGCGCGATCTTGGCCGGGTGGCCGTTACATTGGCGCGCACCGGCGAAGCCCATGACAATCTGGTGGCGAATTTCGACCGGGCGTGGGCCGACCAGCGCCTTTCGGCTGTGAAAAGCGGGTTTGGCGCGGTTACCGTCATGATTGTCGGCAATGACGACCAGGTGCTGTATCGCCCTGAAAACACAGGCAAGGCAACCATCAGCCCGACCATACAGGGCATTGTGGACGACGCCAGGAAACTGCCGATAGCCGAAGCGGTTTGGACGTCGGCTTTCGTTACCCATAACGACCGGCTTCATGTCGCCGCGGCCAGCATTGTCGCGCCGGCGGCGGCCGACAGCGCCGACGGTGCCGCGCTGGTCGTTGTCAGGGAAGTTGATGAGGCGCTGTTGACGCGCCTGTCCGCAGATTTTCTCGTCCGGGACATCAAGGTTCAACCGCCATCCGACATCCGGGGAACCGTCGGTATCGTCATCAGCTCGCCCGCCGGTGAACATCTGGCGGCGATCACCTGGACGCCGGCGCGTCCGGGCGACGAGCTGTTCGATTACCTACTGGTGCCGATTGTCATCGCCAGCCTGATCGCCGCGCTGCTGTTGGCGACCTTCCTGCGCACCGCGGTGCGTGCGGCACAACAGTTGAAGCAAGGCGCCGCCGCGCTGGTTGAAAGCGGCGAGGCGCTGGAATACAGCGAGACGATGTTGTCGGCGATCATCGACGGCGTCGCGGATGGCATCGTGTCGATCGATGAATCCGGGAAAATCGTTTCGGCAAGCAGGTCGACGATCGGCATTTTCGGCTATGAGGTCGACGAAATGCTGGGTGAGCCGGCGGATATGTTGATAGCCGGCGTACGCAATGCAGACGGTGCGGCCACGATTCCCGCGCTGATCGCACATCCGGATGTCGTGGAAACCGAATATCGCGAGTTCACCGGGCGTCGTAAGGATGGCGGGCGATTTGTCCTGGATACGGCTATCTCGCACATTACCTACCAGTCCGAGGCGATCGCGATCGTCATCCTGCGCGATGTGACCGAACGCAAGCAGGCCGAAGAAACATTGAACCTTCTATCCACCGGCATGGCGCTGGTCGACAGGGATTGTCGGCTCCTGCTGGCCAACCATAGCGCCTCGCGCTTGCTGGACAGCGGCGACGGGCTGGTGCTTCGACATGGACGCATTACCGCGGCGCGGCGCGAACAGGTCGATCAGTTACGTGATCTGGTGGACGCGATTTGCACCGGCATGGACGCCGCGGGAGACGAGGGCGCCGGCGTGATGACGATAGACCGGGGCGACGGCGTCAGGCCGCTGTCCATCAAGGTTGCGCCGGTCCAGCTCCATTCCGGTGACGATGCGTCCAGGGTAGCCGCGGTCTTTATCCGGGATTTGGAAATCCGCCAGAGCGTGCCGCCGGAAGTTGTCGCCAAGCTGTTCGGACTGACCTTCGCCGAGGCTCGCGTTGTGGTCGAGCTGGTCAAGGGCAAACGGCCCCAGGAGGTCGCGGAGGACCTTGGCGTCTCCTTGAATACGGTGCGCAACCAGCTCAAGCAGATATTCAGCAAGACCAATACCGGGCGCCAATCGGAACTGATTTCTCTGGTTCTTTCCAGCGCGGCTTTCGTATCCGAACACGGGTTGGAGATCGAGGAAGCCGGCACCGGCGCCGATGATCCGGACGTTCGATTGACCGGAAGCTAAATCCTTACACCCAATAGTCATCGGGCCGCCCTGGGTGGCTGTAACCTATCCGCCGGCCACCGGCGTTCGCATCTCAATGAGCAAGCTCGGGGCAATCCTGTATTTTAAATGTCCAAGTATGGCTAACAAATAATGAACAATAAATTGGGGTCGGAAGATAAAAAATTTGGGACAACGTCAAAAAAATACTCTCACACCCGACAGAGTCGATTTGTTGGAAATCTGCGAAAAATCGATTGTCGGGGGATCGGAATGGGTGACGGTAAACATAAAATACGGACTTAATTGCACCAAATATTTCGGCTGTTTGGCCTATTTTGGTCATGCGATGGAAAACCGAATCCGCGATAAGAAACCCAGGACAACAAAGTCCTCGGCGCGGTGAC
>CAXMQC010000074.1:0-5664 GCA_964195285.1 Akkermansiaceae bacterium | reverse complement strand
CCTTCGCATGACTATTTCGAAAAGCTCTGCGTCGTCACGCCACCGACATCGACAGAATCAGGTCGTGGGGCTCTACCCGCGTGCCAGGACTGGCGATGATTTCCGTCACCGCGCCCGCGGTCTCGGCATAGACGGCGGTTTCCATCTTCATCGCCTCGATCACGAACAGCCGGTCGCCTGGATCCACCTTGTCGCCGGGTTTGACCGAGACAGACACGATCATGCCCGGCATCGGCGCGCCGACCTGGCCGGGGTCGGATTCGTCAGCCTTTCGATGGCTGGTTCCGGCCGCCGCCGCGCGGTCGCGCACCTTCACCGTGCGCGGTTGGCCGTTCAACTCGAAGAAGACTGTGCGGTTGCCATCCTCGTCCAGCTCGCCAGTGGCCTGCCAGCGGATGAACAGCGTCTTGCCCTGCTCGATGTTGACGCCGACTTCCTGACCCGCCGCCAACCCGTAAAAATAGACGTCGGTGGGCAGCACGGCGGTGTCGCTGTATCTCCGGCGGTGTTTGGCATAGTCGGCGAACACGGCCGGATACATCAGCCAGGAGGCAAGTTCGCGGTCACTGATATGGCGCCGGGCCTTCTTTTCCGCCTCGGCGCGCTCGGCCGTCAGGTCCACCGGCTCCATGATCGAGCCCGGGCGCACCGTCAGGGGTTTGCCGCCCTTCAAAATTTTCTTCTGCAGCGCCTTGGGGAAACCGCCCACTGGCTGGCCGATATTGCCCGAGAAAAGCTCAATAACCGACTCCGGGAAGGCGACGTCCTTGTCCGGGTTTTCGATATCCTCGGCCGTCAAACCGCCGGCCACCATCGATAGCGCCAGGTCGCCGACCACCTTCGAAGTCGGTGTCACCTTGACGATATCGCCGAACATACGGTTGACCTCGGCGTAGGCCCTGGTCACTTCCGGCCAGTGCTTCTCCAGCCCCATTGAACGCGCCTGTTCGCGCAAGTTTGTGTATTGTCCGCCGGGCATGCCATGCTCGAACACGTCGGATGAGCCGGCGCGAATGTCGCTCTCGAAAGCCAGATAGTGCCCGCGCACCTCCTCCCAGTAATGAGAGGCCGCATGGATGGTCTGCATGTCGATGCCGGGGTCGCGCTCGCTTCCGGTCAGTGAGGCCACGACCGCGCCCATGCTTGGCTGCGAGGTAAAGCCGGCCATGGCGTCCACCGCCAGGTCCACGGCATCGACCCCGGCCTCGGCGGCGGCCAGCACGCTGGATACCGCGACGCCGCCGGTGTCGTGGGTATGGAAATGGATCGGCAGGCCGATCTCCTGCTTCAAGGTGGTTACCAGCAGACGCGCCGCCACGGGCCTGCACAGGCCCCCCATATCCTTGATCGCCAGTATATGGGCACCAGCCTCTTCCAGTTCCTTGGCCAAACCCACATAATATTTCAGATCGTATTTGCCCGGGTCGGGCGCGCTCAAATCGCCGGTATAACAAATCGCGGCCTCGCACAGCTTGCCGGTCTCCAGCACCGCGTCCATGGCAACCCGCATGTTTTCCGCCCAGTTCAGGGAATCGAAGACCCGGAACAGATCAACGCCGGCCTCAGCCGATTGCCGGACGAAGAAGCGCACCACATTGTCCGGGTAATTTTTGTAACCGACGCCGTTGGCCCCGCGCAGCAGCATCTGCTGCAACAGATTCGGCGTCTTCTCGCACAGCCGGGCCAGGCGCTCCCATGGATCCTCCTTCAGGAAACGCATGGCGACATCGAAGGTCGCACCGCCCCAGCTTTCCAGCGACAGCAGGTTGGCGAAATCATGTGCATACCAGGGCGCGACGGCCAGGATATCGTGAGACCGCATGCGGGTCGCCAGCAAAGATTGATGCGCATCGCGCATAGTGGTGTCGGTTATCAGCAGCCTCTTCTGATCCAACATCCATTTGGCAAAGCCTTCGGCGCCCAGTTTATCAAACAGTTGTTTGGCGCCGTCCGGCGGGTCGCCGGCCGGTGGAAGTGGCACCTGGGGCGGCGGCAGTGGGCCCGGCTCGGCGCGGCCCTCGACCTCCGGATTGCCGTTCACCAGCACGTTGCCGATGAACGTCAGTAGCCTGGTCGCGCGGTCGCGGCGCGGCGGAAAATCAAACAATTCGGGGGTCTCGTCGATAAAACGCGTCGTGTAGTCGGCGGCGCGGAACCGGGCGTGGCCAATCAGCGCCTCCAGAAACACCAGGTTGGTAGCCACCCCGCGCACACGAAATTCCCGCAAGGCCCGGTCCATGCGTTGGATTGTTTCTTCCGCCGTCGGCGCCCAGGCCGTGACCTTCTCCAGCAGCGAGTCGTAAAACGGCGTGATCAGCGCGCCGGAATAGGCGGTGCCGCCATCCAGCCTGATGCCGAAGCCGGTGGCGCCGCGATAGGCGGTGATGCGTCCGTAATCCGGGATAAAGCGGTTGGTCGGATCCTCGGTGGTCAGCCGGCATTGCAGCGCGTGGCCGTTCATCGCGATCTGGTGTTGCGGCGGTACGCCGGACTCGTCGGTGCCGATGCGCGCACCCTGGGCAATGCGGATCTGCGCCTTGACGATGTCGATGCCGGTGATCTCCTCGGTCACCGTATGTTCGACCTGGACGCGCGGATTGACCTCGATAAAATAAAAATCGCCGCTATCGGCGTCCATCAGAAACTCGACCGTGCCAGCGTTGCGGTAATCCGCCGCGCGGGCGAGCTGCACCGCCGCATCGCAAATTTCCGCCCGGCGCCCCTCGTCCAGATACGGGGCCGGCGCGCGCTCGACGACCTTCTGGTTCCGCCGCTGCATCGAACAGTCGCGTTCGAACAGATGGACCACGTTGCCATGATTGTCGGCGACGATCTGGACTTCCACATGGCGGGCCCGCGCGACAAGTTTTTCGAGGAACATCTCGTCGCGGCCAAATGCGGCCTTGGCCTCTCGGCGTCCGGCCTGGACCTGCTCGGCCAGTTGCGACTCGTCCTCGATGACGCGCATGCCGCGGCCGCCACCACCCCAGCTTGCCTTCAGCATCACCGGATAGCCGACTTGCGCGGCCAGCGGCTTGACCTCATTGATGTCAGTGGGCAGCGCGCCGGTGGCGGGGACCACGGGTATGCCGGTTTTTTCGGCCAGTTCGCGGGCCGCGACCTTGCTGCCCAGACTTTCCATAACCTCCGGCGGCGGGCCGACGAAGGTTATCCTGGCGCTCGCGCAGGCGCGGGCGAAATCCGGGTTTTCCGACAGGAACCCATAACCGGGATGGATCGCATCCGCATGCGCATCATGGGCGACGCGCAGGATATCGTCGATATCCAGATAGGCCTGGACCGGTTCCTTGCCCCGGCCGATCAGATAGCTTTCGTCCGCCTTGAAACGGTGCAGCGCGAAGCGGTCTTCGTGTGAATAGACGGCGACAGTGCGCAGGCCCAGCTCGTTGGCCGCGCGGAATACCCGGATCGCGATTTCACCGCGGTTCGCGACCAGCAGCTTACGGAAACGCTTCGGGCCGGTTTTTCTATTCGTCGTGCGTTCCGCCATTTACCAGTCTCCTAGAGGATCACTGGCGCAGCTTATAGCGGTTCTTCCATGCCCGCGAAACCGTCATGCCAGTGGGGGGACGCAAACCTGCCGACAGAACATCAGTTCATGCTCGGCGCCATCATCGCGCCGGGTCCGGCGACCGGGATCGGGACCTCGACACTGCCGGCCTTTTCGAAGGTCAGGGTCAGCGATAACGTCTCGCCCTCGATCAATTTCTTCGTCAACCCCATCATCATTACATGCAAACCCATCGGCTTTAGCTCAACCTTACCTCCGGCCGGGATCGTCAGGCCGCCCATCAGCATGCGCATCTTCATGACGCCATTTTCCAGCTTCGTTCGGTGGACCTCGGCCGAAGTGGCGACCTCGGTCGCCACCGTGACAAGCCTGTCGTCGACGGCGCCGGTATTGACGATCGTCATGAAGGCGCCGCCGACCTTGACTTGGCCGGCGCTGGCGCGTGCCCAGGGATCGATGACGCGCAATGCGCCGGCCGCGACCGGGTCTTCGGCCAACGCTATTGTACCGATGGAAACGGCTGCCATGGTCGTGACGGCAAGGGCCAGGGGAATCACGACACGCATAATTTTGTCTCCGGCACGGATATGAAAGTGGTGGCTATTCATTCATGAAGCCGCGAATTCGCGCCGCGATGTCGTCGGCGGTGTCGGTCGGTGCGAAAACACCGGCGTAAACGCCGTCGGGATCCATCAGATACAGATAGGCGCTGTGGTCCATGGCATAATTATCCATGCTCGCCTCGTCGCCCAGGACTTTTGCATAATAGGCGCGATGGCTTTGTGCCGCGGCGGCGATCTGCGTCGCGCTGCCAGTCAGCCCGATGATCCGCTCGTGGAAAGCCGCGACGTAGTCGGCCATGATTTCCGGGGTGTCGCGCGCCGGGTCGACGGTGATGAACAGCGGTTGTAGCGTTGCGGCGTCCTCACCAAGCAAATCCAGGACGAGCCCCACCACGGCCAGGGTCGGTGGGCATACATCCGGACAGTGGGTATATCCGAAGAAAATCAGCGGCCAACTGCCGCTAAAATCCCCATCGGTCACGGCATTGCCGCGATGGTCGGTCAGCGAAAACTCACCGGTCACCGCTTCCTGCGCGACTTCGCGGGCGGTCCGTTCCCTCTCCGCCTCCGCAGGCGGCGCGCCTGACTGGTCCATATACCGGACCACCAATTGCGCCGCCAGAACCGCGGCCGCGGTCGCGACCAGGAACCACAAGGCCAATCGAACTTTACGCAAGAGACCTCCTGAAATGTCCGAGCATTAAGGGCGTTGCCGGCATCAAACCTTCCGGTGCGAGAAGGTTATAGCTGGCTACCGGCGTCGCAGCCTGTAATTTTTTGTCGCACCATCTTTTGCCCGGATATAGCCGTGTTTCAACAAGGCCGATTGACTGAGGTTATTTTTTTGGGCCCGCGAGATCGGGCCCCCACGGATTTTACCGTATTCGCCGTCAAGGGCATCATCCACCCAATCCATGCAGCCAGGCAAGCCTACCAGTAGAGTGGGAAACACTCCTGCACCTGGCCGGTCGCGGTCACGGCGCAGGTGTAATTCCTGCCCTGAAACTCGATCAGCAACAGGAACCCCTGGAAGCCCTCGCTGGACGAGGCGCGAATATTCCCTTTCGAAACGATTTCTATCGCCTCATTGCCCTTTACGGGCCGATCCTGTGCCAGCGCCGGTGCGAGCGCGGTGAACATGGCAATGGCGGCGCCCGCCGCCATCATTATCCTGCGCATGAAATCTACCTTTCTGGTTACTGGCGCCATGTTACCACGAATTGCGCCCGCTCCTCAAAAGGCAATCAGCGGCAATTACCACTGTCGTTCAAACTGCACTTCAAACGGTCGCGGTCCAGAACGATTACCCATCGGCCGGTGGATGGATCGCCGGCGGGTTAACAGCGAAACAGGAGAGAAAACCATGACCACCGAAACCAAAGCCGCCCCCGCCCCGCGCAATGGCGTCGACACGCCGAACCTTCTTGCGACCATCAATGCCGTCGCGGGTCAGCCGGAGCTGGCCAAGTTCAAGTTTACCGCCACAAACCGCTGGGTCGAAGGCACCCACAGCCAGACCACGATGCTCAATTTCGAGGGCGCCGGCGGCGCGCATGAACATAAAAAAGC
>CAXMQC010000073.1:0-2662 GCA_964195285.1 Akkermansiaceae bacterium | reverse complement strand
GGCGAAAAATATTTTCAATGCTCTCATGGTCTTCCTCCCGGTTCTGGTTAGTGCACTTATTGTATTTCCTTGGCGCCCCGGGGCTTAGCCCGGAAGCGCGGCGCCGACGGCCGTTACCGCCGCCTTCGCAATCTCCTCGTCCTGTTTCCAGTCGCCGCCGCTTACCCCGATGCCGCCGACGCATTCGCCGTCGATCATGATCGGGAAGCCACCTTCCATTGCGGTCCAGCGTGCCGGCCCGGCGGCGAGCGAAAGGCCGATCGCGTGCAGCGTGTCCAGCTCCTGGCCCTGGGCGCCCTTGGTCGTCGTCGGCCGGCGATTGGATGACGCGGTGACCGCCTTGGTGGTGGCCGAATGCACGGTATGGAAACGGCTGCCGTCCATGCGCTCCAGCATCTGCAGATGGCCGCCGGAATCGACGATCGCAACGGTCGCCCCGATGCCGAACTCGGCGGCCTTTGCGACGCCCGCATCCATCATCTGCCGAGCGCCCTTTGCGGTCAGGCGCTTGGCGTCAGCAAACGGCATGCCGGTATCCTCTCATAAATCATTGTTTCTTTTATCAGCATTAATACATGCTATCGCCGGCTCGCAAACCGCGCCACCGTTTTGTCATGCGAAAAATTCATCCTCCAATGGCCTTTTCCCATACCCGCGTGCCGCCAGATGACAGGCACGGCGCAGGAATAAGTGGCCGGGAGGCCGTCCGCTAGTCGGAAACCGAAAACGGCCGGAAATTGATCTCGCGGTCGTAGACATCCGAGTCGTCGGCGCGCTTCAGGAAGGCAACGGCGGCATAGGTCAGCGGGGTTGCCAGCGCCTCATAGGCCGACTTCACCAGCCACTGGGTGACGATGGCGCCCAGCAGGACTTGCAGGGGCATGATGCCGGCAAAGGCAATGGAGATGAAGATGGCGGAATCCAGCAGCTGGCCGGCCAGCGTCGAGCCGATGGTGCGGACCCAGAGATGGCGGCCTTCCATCGCGACCTTGAGGCGCGCCAGCACATAGGAATTGACCAGCTCGCCGACCAGATAGGCGAGGAAGGACGCCACCAGGATGCGCGGCACGGCGCCCAGGATCATGTCCCAGGCCCCTTGGCCTTCCCAGAAAACGGCCGCCGGCAACAGGCCGCCCAGGCTAATCGCGACCACCGCGAACAGATTGCACAGGAAGCCGAGCCAGATCACCTGGCGCGCGCGGGCGAAGCCATAGACCTCGGTCAGCACGTCGCCCAGGATATAGCTGATCGGGAAGATGATGATGGCGGCCGGCAGGATCATCCCGGCCACGTCGATCACTTTCACCGCGATGATGTTGGACACGATCAGGCAGGTCACGAACAACGCCGCGACCAGAAGAAACCAGTTCGAATGGCGCGCCGGCGCGGTGGTCTGGGTCATAACGGGCTCCAATGCATTAAGGCGCGCGGTACTTGCCCCAAGCCGGGCGGAGAGTCAAGACTACGGCCGGACCGCCACGCAAAAAAGAAAGGTGGACCACAGAGACACAGAGACACAGAGACACAGAGAGGGCGGCGGTTTCCCCTCCAATACCGTGCCGCCCAAGAGGCTGAATCAAGGGAGATAGGGGGATTGGGGAGATAGGGGTATAGACAATAATCGCGGCCTTCGGCCGCAAGAATCCTTATCCCGATATTTCCCTTCCTGCGGTCTCCTAGACGGTAAAGTTCCAAGGGGAAGCCGGTCCTCCTCAGTGTCTCTGTGTCTCTGTGGTCCACCTTGAATTCTCTATGTACCTACACTTCCCCTACCTCGCCGGGTCATGTATAGCAGCGCGGCCATGAAGACCGCCGATTTCGATTTCGAATTGCCCAGCGACTGTATCGCGGACCGCCCGGTCAGCCCGCGCGACGCGGCGCGGCTGCTGGTGGTGGATGAAAGGCTTCGCGACATGACCATGCGCGACCTGCCGTCGCTGCTGGAACCCGGCGACGTGCTGGTGTTCAACGACACAAGGGTGTTGCCGGCGCGGTTGCGCGGGCGGCGCGGCGAGGCCCGGATCGAGGCGACTTTGCACAAGAGGCAAGCGGCGGCCGAATGGCGCGCTTTCGCCCGCCCGGCCAAGCGGCTGCGGCCCGGCGACAGGGTGGAATTTGCCCCCGATCTGTCGGCCGAGGTCGCCGACAAGGGCGAGGGCGGCGAGGTGTTGCTGCGCTTCAATGTCGGCGGGGCCGACCTGATCGCCGCCCTGCAGCGCCATGGCGAGATGCCGCTGCCGCCCTATATCCGGCGCGACGGCGGCGCCGACGACCGCGACCGGGCCGACTATCAGACCATGTTCGCCGAGATCGAGGGCGCCGTCGCCGCGCCGACCGCCGGGCTGCATTTCACGCCCGACCTGATGCAGGCGCTGCGCGATCGTGGCGTAACACCCGTGCCGCTGACCCTGCATGTCGGGGCCGGCACCTTCCTGCCGGTCAAGGTCGAGGATATCGCCGCGCACCGGATGCATGCGGAGTATGGTGAGATCACGGCGGAAACCGCCATCGCGGTAAACCAGGCCCGCGCCGCCGGCGGGCGGGTGGTGGCGGTCGGCACCACGGTGCTGCGGCTGTTGGAGAGCGCGGCCGACGAGGACGGGGTTTTGCATCCGTTCGCCGGCGACACGGACATTTTCATCACGCCGGGCTACCGCTTTCG
>CAXMQC010000072.1:0-2623 GCA_964195285.1 Akkermansiaceae bacterium | reverse complement strand
GGCCGACCGGCGCATGCTGGAGGCGCTGGAAGACATGGATTTGTCCGCCATGCGCGTGCCGGAACGGGTGCGTGCCGCCGTGCAGGCGCGGCTATGTGAGGTGGAACCATACCGCGAAGCCGTGCGGCGCTCGCTCGCTGTCCTGGCCATGCCGCAAAACGCGTTGTTGGGCGCGAAGTTGCTTTACCGCACGGTGGACGCGATCTGGCATGCCGCGGGCGACAATGCGACCGACTGGAATTTTTACAGCAAGCGGGGCCTGCTGGCCGGTGTCGTCAGCGCCACGGTGCTGTACTGGCTGAACGATCGCTCGGAAGATAACGCCGAAACATGGGATTTCCTGAACCGCCGTCTGCGCGACGTCGCGACATTCGGCAAGGCGACCGGCAAACTGAAGGAACGCCTACAGGGATTCCCGCGGCCGTACAGGCCCAGCAGGCGCTGACAAAGCCAGGGCTTATTCGCAGACATATCCTTCGAAAGACTCAGGATGAGGTGTAAGTGTCTGGAATTTTTGTGAAACCGTCATCCTGAGCCTGTCGATGGATGAAACCACACGACCGCCATTGCGGGAGAGGGACTACCGATCCTTCCGAGGTTTCAGCCGGGTGACATGGCCCATCTTGCGGCCCGGGCGGGTCTCTGTCTTGCCATAGAGATGCAGGCAGGCCCCCGGTTCGGCGAGGATGTTAGGCCAGGCGTCGATTTCGTCGCCGATCAGGTTCTTCATCACCGCGTCGGAATGTCTTTCCGTCGACCCCAATGGCAGTCCACAGACGATACGTGCGAGTTGCTCGAACTGGCTGGTCGCGCAGGCGTCGATGGTCCAATGGCCGGAATTATGCGGCCGCGGCGCCATCTCGTTGACGAGTACGTCATCGTCGCCTGTTACGAACATCTCGACGCCCATGACACCGATCAGGCCAATCTCGCCGGCGATATGGCGGGCGATTTTTTCCGCCTTCGCCACCACGTTCGTCGAAACATCTGCGGGTGCGACGGTGGTGTCCAGGATGTGGTTCACATGGCGGTTCTCGACAGCCGGCCAAGTGGCGATCCCGCCATCCTGCCCGCGCCCCACCATCACCGAAACCTCGAGCGCGAAATCGACGAAGCCTTCCAGGATGGATCTGTCGGCGCCCACCGATGCCAGCACAGCAGCCGCGTCGTCGCCCTCGCGCAGGGCCGCCTGGCCTTTGCCGTCATATCCGAGCCGGGCGCTTTTCAGCACCGCCGGGCGGCCGATTTCGGCCTCCGCGGCCTGCAGCGAAACCAGGTCGGTCACTTCGGCCCAGGCCGCCGTGCCGATGCCGATGCCGTTCAGGAATGTTTTTTCCGTGATGCGGTCCTGGCAGATTTCCAACACAGCGGCACCCGGATAGACGTCGGTGATCGCCGCGACGCGGCGCACGGCCGCGACCGGGATGTTTTCGAATTCAAGAGTAACAACGTCCACCGCGCGGGCGAAATTCTCCAGCGCCGCCGCGTCGTCATAGGCGGCGTGGGTGGTTGCCGCCGCTACCTGGGCCGCCGGGATGTCCGCTTCGGGCGCGTAGATATGGCATTTGTAGCCCAGGCGCGCGGCCGCCATGGCCGTCATGCGGCCAAGCTGGCCGCCGCCGAAAATGCCGATCGTGGAGTTAGGCGGAAGGCGCCTGGCCACTAGTCATCCTCGCCCTTGGGGTCCAGGGCCACGGAGTCCGCCTGGTTTGCGCGCCATGCCGTCAGCGTCGCGTCAACGGCCTCGTTGTCCAGCGCCACCACCGAGGCGGCTAGCAGCGCCGCATTAATCGCGCCGGGCTTACCGATCGCCAGCGTGCCCACCGGCACGCCGCCGGGCATCTGTACGATCGACAACAGGCTGTCCATGCCCTTCAGCGCCTTGCTTTCCACCGGTACGCCAAAGACCGGCAATGTCGTCATCGCGGCCACCATGCCTGGCAGATGTGCCGCGCCGCCGGCGCCGGCGATTATGACCTTCAGGCCGCGTTTCTTCGCCGACCTGGCGTATTCGGTCATCCGATCCGGTGTACGGTGGGCCGAGACGATTTTCGCCTCATGCGTAACGCCCAGCGCCGCCAGCATCTCGGCAGCATGGCGCATGGTCGACCAGTCCGACTGGCTGCCCATGACGATCCCGACAACAGGCTTGTCCGGCATGACGGCAACTCCTTATGTCAAAATGGCAGTTGGAAGCGGCGCATTATAGGAATCGCGGCGACAGGCGCAAGGCCGATCGCAAATTAGCTGTGAAACCCGCGTTGGGAAGGGTATTTCGAGCAAGTCTCTGATAAAAATAAGTAATTAATGTTAACATTTATAAAATGAACAAAGTAAAAAATCTCTTATAGCACGATCTATAGTTAACAATGTACTACTCAATTGTGACAATATTAGGATTAGTTGTTCCGTGACTTGACTTTTATTCCATATTATTGCATCGTATTTTAATTAAATGGCCGTTTCCACGTGATTCGGCCATCAGTTGATAAGGAGAAAAACAATGTCGTTCGAACAAATCTTTCTTATTACGCCCAACCCCGCATTATCGGGGGTCATCTGGTTCGTCATCCTGTCGGCGCTGCTTTATGTCTCCCGGCAGCCGGCGCATTTGGCCATCCTG
>CAXMQC010000071.1:0-3834 GCA_964195285.1 Akkermansiaceae bacterium | reverse complement strand
CCATGACCGCGGCCGCGGCGGCATGCTGGTCGGCCAGCCTGTCCGCGATAAAACGCTGCAACCCGACGTCGAGGGTCAGCACCATGTCATGGCCCGGTTCGGCCTCGACCCGCCGGTCCGACAACTCGCGGATAACGCGGTTGAAATTGTTGACCTCGACCTCGGTGGTTCCCACCTTGCCGCGCAGGGCCTTCTCGTACTGGTCTTCGATGCCGGTCTTGCCGATTCGGTAAGAGGGCAGTTCCAACGCCGAATCCGAATCATCCGCCAATTCCATCTCGTTGACCGCGCCGACATAGCCCACCACATGCGCCGTAACATCGCCCAGCGGATAATGGCGGCCCTGTTCCGGTTCGATGGCGATGCCGGGAAGATCGGGCGAGTTGACCTCGATCCGGCTCACCTCGTCCCAGGCCAGCTTCTGGCGGATCGTCACCGGCAGGAAGCTTCGGCGGCTTTTCTTGACCTTGCTCAATACCCGCTTGCGGTCTTCCGGTGAAACCACGATGACACGCGACAGTGCGTCCAGTGTCGCTTCGATGTCGCCGGCCTGTTCGGGCACAAGGTTGAGCTGGTAGTTCAGCGTGTTGATCGCCAGCGGTGTGCCGTAGCGGTCGACGATATAGCCGCGGGGCGGCGGCAACAGGCGAAGATTAACGCGGTTGTCCTCGGCCATCAGGCGATAGCGGTCGCCTTCCAGAACCTGCAGCGAATATAGCCGCCCGCCCAGCCCAGCCAGCAGCAGCAGCTTGCCGCCGGCCAACAGAGCGGCCCGGCGGGTGAAGACATCTGCTCTGCTTTTTTCCGCCATAACTCGCGATCAGTCCATAAAATCGCCGCCGCTGCGCGGCAGGGTTCTCTGCGCCAGCACGAAGGCGATGGTCAGTATCGGGTATAGCGCAACTGTCATCAGATACTCAAAGGTGATGGACCATGGCGCGATCAGCGTGGTCGTCAGGGTGGAAACCAGCAGCCAGCGGAGGCTTTCGGCCACCAGCCCGACCGCTGCGAAGACCAGCCACAAAACCAGGAAGGACCGCCCGCCGATATGGCGTTGTTGGGAGGCTACGAACCAGTATACCGCAATCAGTACGAAGGCGTTGGCGCCGAACGGTTCGCCCTCCAGCGCGTCCTGCAACAGTCCGACAAGGAACACGATGATCGCGGGCAGCAAGTCCGGGCGATGCAAACCCCAGTAAAACACCGCCATCAACACGAAGTAGGGCGTTACCGCGGTGTCGCCGGGCAGCGAAAAGGGCAATTGACCGAGAACCACCAGAAATAGCAGCAGCAGGGATGGTGTGCTGTTTCGCGCAATCGCGTCGAAGCTGTTCCAGGACGAGCCGCTCATCGACCTACTGGCTGGCCAGGCCGAGGTCCTGGTCCTGCAGAACCCCGGTCAGGCCGAAATCCATTAGTCGTACAAATTCCAGCCGGGCCGGCGACAGGAAGGGCTGCACGCGTAATTCGCTGCTGCCTTCGCTGGTGGATACGACAATGCCGACCGGCAATCCCGCCGGGAACGCACCGCCATGGCCGGATGTAACGACCAGATCGCCCGCACCGATGCTGCGTTCCGGTGGAAGATAGACCAGCCTGGCCCGGTCGCTGTTGTCGCCCGCCAGAATCGCGCGTTCGCGATTGTCACCCACGAGAACCGGTATGCGGCTGTTGAGGTCGGTGATCAATAGAATTCGCGCCGAGTACTGGCCAACCTCGGCAACACGCCCGACAAGCCCGTTGCTGTCGATTGCCGCGACACCCTTGCGCACGCCGTCGCGGCCGCCGATATCGACCAGCACGCTGCGCAGGAAGGCGCCGCCGGAATCGCCGATGACCCGTCCGGTGATGAAGGTCGCCTCGGCTTCCGGGGTAAAGTTCAACAGGCCCCGCAGCCGCGCATTCTCGCTTTGCAGACCCTGCGCCGCGGCGTGCCATTGGCGAAGCCGCTCGTTCTCGTCGCGCAGCACCTTGTTCTCGTCATAGGCGGCGAGCAGGTGTTTGCTTTCCTCGATAAATTCGGCGCTTGCCGCGACCGGGCTGGACATTGCGCCGATGACCGGAACCGCGATATCGGCGATCGCCATGCGGGTGCGTTCGTAAAGCGTCGGGTCGGCCTTGCCGATCAGCATGATCCCGACCGCCAGCAGCAGAAAAAGCGCGAACGTCGATCGGTGCGCGCCCTGTCTGATCGACAACGACGCACGCATCAATCGGCCCGACCTCTGTCTCAGCATCCTGTCTTTACCTTACCTTCATTCGCCAACGGTTCCTTGTGGACCGTTAACTTTATGCCTCAACTGATTAAGACGTCCTTAAGGGTTCGCATTTCCTCGAGGCAGCGACCGGTGCCCAAAGCCACACAGGATAACGCGTCGTCGGAGATCGAGGTCGGTAACCCGGTGGCATGCCGCAAGACGAAATCGAGATTACCGAGCAGCGCGCCGCCGCCGGTCATCACCACGCCCTTGTCGACGATATCGGCGGCCAGTTCCGGCGCGGTATGCTCCAGCGCCGTCTTGACGCCCTCGATGATTTGGCTGACCGGCTCGGCGAGCGCCTCGGCGATCTGCCGTTGGCTGATCATCAGTTCCTTCGGCACGCCGTTCATCAGGTCGCGGCCCTTGATCTCCATGGTCCGGCCTTCGCCATCTTCCGGCGCGCAGGCCGTGCCGATTTCCTTCTTGATGCGCTCGGCGCTGCTTTCGCCGACCAGCAGATTGAAGTTACGGCGGATGTACGAGATGATCGCCTCGTCCATCTTGTCACCGCCGACGCGGATCGAACGGGCGAAGACGATGCCGCCCAGCGACAGGACCGCCACCTCGGTGGTGCCGCCGCCGATATCGACGACCATCGACCCGGTGGGTTCGGTCACCGGCAGGCCGGCGCCGATCGCGGCAGCCATCGGCTCCTCGATCAGGAAGACCCGTCGCGCGCCCGCCGCCTCGGCCGATTCCTGGATCGCGCGGCGTTCGACCGCGGTTGACCCGGACGGCACGCAGACAATGACCTGCGGGCTGGCGCCGAAACGGCGGTTATGCACCTTTCGGATGAAATGTTTGATCATCTCCTCGGCGACGTCGAAATCGGCGATGACACCGTCGCGCAGTGGCCGGATGGCCTGAATGTTGCCAGGCGTGCGGCCCAGCATCATCTTGGCCTCGTCGCCGACCGCGAGGACCTGCTTGCGCCCTTTAATTTGGGCGATCGCAACCACCGACGGTTCGTTCAGGACAATGCCTCGTCCCTTTACATAAACCAGTGTGTTCGCTGTCCCCAGATCGATCGCCATATCGTTGGAGAGCATTCCCAGAACTCGACCGAGCATTTTTTTATCCACGCCTCCGCGAATTGTTGTGCCGGATGATGATCATATTCACGTCCTTACATTTACAGCGTTAAGTGGCTCAGGCGGATAACGCCGCCGGCGCCGATTTTTCCCGTTTGACCAGGAGTTTATTCAATGCGTGTATATACGCCTTGGCCGAGGCCACCAGGGTATCCGTGTCCGCGCCCTGGCCATTGACGGTTTTGCCGTCTTCTTCCAGGCGAACCGTCACCTGGGCCTGGGCGTCCGTTCCCTCGGTCACCGCATGCACTTGGTAGAGCTGCAGTTTCACCTCGTGGGGGAACAGCGTCTTGATCGCGTTAAACGTCGCGTCCACCGGGCCGTCGCCGGTCGATTTGGTCGCCTTCAACGCATCGTCGATGGTCAATTCCAATTCGGCCGACTGGGGGCCCTTGGATCCGGCAATCACCTGCAAGGACACAAACTGGATTCGGTCGTTGGCATGCATCATCTGGTCGTCGACCAGCGCGATGATGTCCTCG
>CAXMQC010000070.1:0-4889 GCA_964195285.1 Akkermansiaceae bacterium | reverse complement strand
AGCTTGCCGTCCGGCGCATGGGCCAGGGCGCCGGTGGGCGCGCCAGAGTCGCGGATGCGGTGGGTGACGCGGCGGGTATCGACGCCGGCGATGCCGACCAGGTTTTGCGACTTCAGCCAGCGATCGAAGCCTTGCGCGGCGCGCCAGTTCGACGGACCGGTGACCTCGGCCCGCAGCACGCAGCCGCGCGCGGCCGGGGTACCGGTCTCTACGTCTTCCGGGTTGGCGCCGACATTGCCGATATGGGGAAAGGTGAAATTGACGATCTGGCCGGCATAGGAAGGATCGGTCATGATCTCCTGGTAGCCGGTGATCGAGGTGTTGAAACAGACCTCGCCGACCGCCTCGCCCGCCGCGCCCAACCCTTGGCCCCAGAAAACAGTCCCGTCGGCCAGAACCAATGCCGCTGTAACGCCCGGGGGCACAGCGGTATTGGTTGGCTTGTTTTCTGACATGATTGTGTGCGTCCCCCTCCGGGGGTGCCTGTGGCTTGATTCGGTGCGGCTGCGTTTTCAATCGCGCCGTTTTTTAAGCAAAAGCGGTCGCCGCGTCAAGTTACCTGTTCGATTCTCTTTATTGTTTAATTTCAACGGGTTACAAATCATTTGTCGGATTGCCTTGCCGTCCGTGATGGGTTAGGGTAGCCGCATTCCGCCGGACGGGGGGCGAAAAAGGCTGACAACGGCGCGGGCAATCCGCGCCTAACAGGCACCGCGCGGCGACTCGCCGCGTCGCATTAATCCGTCCGCACAGGCAGGACAGGTCATAGGAATGTTGCGCGAAAGATTATCCAAGGAACTCAAGAAATCGATGCTCGCCAAAGAGCAGTGCGCCACCGCGACGCTGCGGCTTATTCTGGCGGCGCTGAAGGACCGCGATATCGCCGGCCGCTCCAAGGGCCAGAGCGACGGCATCGGCGAGGCAGAAATCCTTTCCATGCTGCAAACCATGATCAAGCAGCGCCGGGAAAGCATCGAGATGTACACCAAGGGTGGCCGGGCAGAACTTGCAAAACGGGAAAGCGAGGAAATCGAGGTCATCGAACGTTTCCTTCCCGCGCAAATGGACGACGCGGCGATCGAGGCCGCGATCGGAAAGACGGTCGAGTCGGTCGGCGCCTCCGGCCTCAAGGAGATGGGCAAGGTCATGGCGGCGCTGCGCGAGAACTATGCCGGGCAGATGGATTTCGCCAAGGCCGGTGCGATCGCCAAGAAGCTGCTGTCGGGTTGACCGGTCGGGGTCTATAGTAGGACAGGTCGGACCCACCGCATATTGGAGCGACGACGAATGGCGTTTCCGCCGCGATTTCTGGACGATATCCGCGAGCGGGTCGGTCTTGCGGATGCGATCGGCCGGCGGGTCAAGCTGGTGCGCAAGGGCCGGGAGCATTCCGGCCTTTGCCCCTTCCACAACGAAAAGACGCCGTCGTTCACGGTCAACGAGGACAAGGGCTTCTATCACTGCTTCGGCTGCGGCGCCCATGGCGATATTTTTTCCTTCCTCCAGAATACCGAAAATCTGAATTTCCCCGAAGCGGTGGAACAGCTCGCCGGCATCGCGGGCCTGGTCATGCCTGAGCAAACGCCCGAGGAACGCGAGCGCGAAAAGCAAAATGTCGGCCTGGCCGAGGCGGTCGAGGCCGCTGCGACATGGTTTTCGGCGCAGTTGCGAGGCGAGTCGGGCAGGGTGGCGCTGGATTACCTGACCGGCCGCGGCCTCGACGATGCGACGATCGGCCGCTTCCGGCTGGGTTTCGCGCCGGCCAAGGGCGACGGGCTGAAACAGGCCCTTACCGGCCAGGGATTTTCCGAAGATATCCTGGTCGAGGCCGGGCTGCTGGGCCGCCCCGACGACGGCCGCCCGACCTATGACCGGTTCCGCGCCCGGGTGATATTTCCGATCGCCGACCGCAAGGGCCGCGTCGTGGCCTTTGGCGGCCGTATACTGGAGGGCGACGGGGCGAAATATCTGAATTCGCCGGAAACCCCGCTGTTCCACAAGGGGCGCATGCTCTACAACATGAACCTCGCGGCGCCCGCCTTGCGTGACGGCGCCGATCTGATCGTCGCCGAGGGCTATATGGACGTGATCGCGCTGGACCGCGCCGGATTCCATGGCGCGGTGGCGCCTCTGGGCACGGCGCTGACCGAAGACCAGATCGCCGCACTCTGGAAACAGGCCGACGAGCCGATCCTCTGTTTCGATGGCGACGAAGCCGGCGGGCGTGCCGCCGCGCGCGCCGCCGACCGGGCCCTGCCGCTACTGCGCCCCGGCAAGTCGCTGGGTTTTGCGATGCTGCCGCGCGGCCAGGACCCGGATGATTTGATTGCCGGTGGCGGCCCGGCCGCGATGCGCCAGATCCTCGACAGCGCCCTGCCGCTCTCCGATCTCCTGTGGAGACTGGAACTGGGCCTGCGGCCGGTCGACACCCCCGAACGCAAGGCCGACCTGCAGCGCCGGCTCGACGCCAGGGCGCGCCAGATCGAGGACCAGACCGTGCAGGGCCACTACCGGTCGGCCTTTCGCGAGCGGCTTTGGACCCATTTCCAGGCGGTGCGCCGACACGCCGCCAAGCCTCGGGGCCGTACGACTCCGGTAGTCCAGATCGGCGGGCGCGCGCTGGTCAACAGGGCCACGCTGCGCCGCCGCGGCCAGCAAGTGGTGGTGGCGACCCTGCTGGGCCATCCCGAACTGGCCGATGAATTCAGCGACTCATTGTCTCACGCCGAGTTCGAACCCGATCTTGACAAATTGTTGCAGGCGCTACAAAAACAGCTTGCTGCCAATCCAGACCTTGACTCTGAGACACTGAAAGACCACCTGTCACGGGAAGGCTTCGCCGCCCTGATTGGGGCGTTGTGCGCCGAAGATGTTATGGTCCATGCCGCGTTCGCCCGCCGGGTAGCCCCGGTGGAGGCGGCGCGTATTGGGTTGCGGGAAGTACTGGCATTAATTTTTCAGGGGCGGCGTAGGGAAGAATTAGTGGCCACCGCACGTTATACTGCTGAACATCCGGATGAAGAGAGCGAAAAGAGGTTTCTGGCGTTCCGAAAAGACGTCGAATTGGGAGAAAGCCAGATACTTGAGGCCGGCGATGGGCCGGATGGTGCGGGGAACGGAAACGACGGCGGTTAAATTGTGCAGCAATGCGTGCGCGGGCCCGATGCCGGCGGCGCAATCGACACTCAACTATTCTTGGTATTACTAGCGGGGACAAACTGCATGGTGGAAAAGGCTTCGGCCACTGCGGAAAATTCCGCGGAGAGCGAGGAGTCCTTCGATGGTCCGCTGATGGACACCTCGAAGGCTGCGATCAAGAAACTCGTCGGCAAGGGCAAGGAACGCGGCTTCATCACTGTCGATGAGCTGAACGCCGCGCTGCCGGAAGGGCAGGTAAACGAACAGATCGAGGACGTCATGGCCCGCCTCAGCGAGATGGGCATCAACGTCGTCGAAAACGAGGATTCCGAGGAGGCGGCCAGCAGCAAGGCGCCGGCCAAGAAGGAAGCCGAAGAGGATGACGACAGCGAGAGTCGGACCTCGGGCAATGTCGACGACGACGATGTCGGGCGCACCGACGACCCGGTGCGGATGTATCTGCGCGAAATGGGCAGTGTCGAGTTGCTGTCGCGCGAGGGCGAGATCGCCATCGCCAAACGCATCGAGGCCGGCCGCGAGAAAATGATCGGCGCGATCTGCGAAAGCCCGCTGACCATGGATGCGATCGTCCAGTGGCACGATTCCCTAATCGAGGAAATCATGCTGTTGCGTGATGTCATCGATCTCGACGCGACCTACAGCGACGGGCCTGACGGCGAGGGCGAAGAAGGTGCGGATCAGGGTGAGGCGACGCCGGCCAATGACGACGTGGCTGACACCGACTCCGCTCCGGCGGCCAAGGCGGAACCCGAGTCCGAGCCCGATCCCGAGGCCGACAGCGAGACCGAGGGGCTGGCGGCGCTCGACACCGACTCCGCTCCGGTGGCCAAGGCGGAACCCGAGTCCGAGTCCGAGTCCAAGTCCGAGCCCGAGGCCGAGGCCGACAGCGAGACCGAGGGGCTGGCGGCGCTCGACACCGACGACGACGACGACGACGACGACGACGACGATGAGGACAACACCCTGTCGCTCAGCGCCATGGAAGAGGTCCTCAAACCCGGTGTGCTCGAAATTTTCGAGGCCATCGCCGCGACCTACAAAAAGCTCCAGCGCGTACAGGACAAGCGGCTGGCCGCCCTGCAGCGCGGCGAGGAAGTTCCCAAGGCGACGCTGCGTACCTATGAAAAGCACCGGCACGATCTCGTCGAGCTGATGGAAAAGGTGCGGCTCAATAATCTGCGTATCGACCAGCTTGTCCAACAGCTCTATGGCCTGAACCGGCGCATCACCAGGGCCGAGGGCCAGCTGCTGCGCGCCGCCCTGAAGGCCGGCGTCAAGCGCGATGATTTTCTTGAGCGACATTACGGCAGCGAACTGGATCCGACCTGGACCAAACAGGTCGCCAAAGTCGACGCCAAATGGTCGAAATACACCGAAAAGAACATTAAAAAGATCGAGGAATGGCGTAACGAAATCGCCGAAGTTGCCGGCGAATGCGGCATGCCGCTGGGCGAATTCCGCCGCATCGTCTCCACCGTTCAGGAGGGCGAGAAGGAGGCCGGCCGGGCCAAGAAGGAAATGGTCGAGGCGAACCTGCGCCTGGTCATCTCGATCGCCAAGAAATACACCAACCGCGGCCTGCAGTTCCTGGACCTGATCCAGGAGGGCAATATCGGCCTGATGAAGGCGGTCGACAAGTTCGAGTACCGGCGCGGCTACAAGTTCTCGACCTACGCCACCTGGTGGATCCGCCAGGCGATCACCCGCTCGATCGCCGACCAGGCGCGCAC